>JBOFDW010000063.1:0-2850 GCA_051647385.1 Fusobacteriaceae bacterium | reverse complement strand
AAGTTTTTTTACAAATACAATCGCAGATATTTATATAAGAAAATCTCGTAAGCAACTTGGAAAATAAAATTTAATTTTTAAATTACAAACTCAAAAATAAAATATAAAGAAAAAATAAATTTATAAATCAAAAAATATTTATGATAAAATTTGAAAATAAATTTTTTGTGAAAGATGGTGAGAAAATTGTTTGACAAAATTTTAAAAGGAAAATCTGGAAAGTCCATCGAATTTTTAATAAAATTTTTAGGACTACTTTCAGTTGTTCCAGTATTTTTAATTTTGGGATACATTATTATAAAAGGTTTGCCAGCAATAAGTTTTGAATTTATAACTTCCATGCCAATGAAAGGAATGCGAGCAGGTGGAATTTTTCCTGCAATTGTTGGAACAATTTTGCTAACTATTGGAACAATTATTTTTGCCGTGCCATTTGGAATTATAACTGGAATTTATTTGGTGGAATATGCGAAAGATAATTTTTTGACTAGACTCATAAATTTAACTATTGTAAATCTTGCTGGAATTCCAAGTATTATTTATGGACTTTTTGGGCTTGCGTTATTTGTTTTATTTTTTAAGTTTGGTGCGTCAATACTTTCTGCATCTTTAACTCTGGCAATAATGTGTCTCCCAATTATTATTACTTCTACGAGACAAGCTTTACTTTCAATTCCAAATCATTTGCGTGAAGCTTCTCTTGCTCTTGGTGCAACAAAATGGGAAACAATTTTTAAAATAGTTTTGCCTGCTGCCATGCCCGGAATTTTGACAGGAATAATTTTAAGTATTTCTAGGTCAGCTGGAGAAACTGCTCCAATAATTTTTACTGGAGTTGCTTTTTATATTCCTTTTTTACCAGAATCCATAAAAGATCAAGTGATGGCTTTGCCGTATCATCTTTTTATAATCTCTACTCAAGTTCCAAAAATGCCTCCAAATAATATGTATGGAACTTTATTTTTGCTGGTATTTATTACAATAGGATTTAATTTAGTTGGTGCTGTTATACGAGCAAAATTTAATAAAAAATTATAAAATTTAAAATTCTAAATTTTGAGCTTTAAAAAATAAATAAATTTCAAAATATAAAAAAAATTAAAAATAATAAATTCTAAGGAGAAAAATATGGATTCAAAATCTAGGATGTCAATAAAAAATTTTAGTTTTTATTATGGCGATTTTAAAGCTATAAAAAATATTGACATGGAAATTAAAAATAATAAAGTTACCGCTCTTATTGGTCCATCTGGATGTGGAAAGTCAACTTTCCTTCGTTCTCTAAATAGAATGAACGATCTCATTCCTAATATTAAATATGAAGGCGAAGTTATTTTTGACGGACAAATGATTTTTAATAAAAATTATGATATAGTTGAGTTAAGAAAAAAAGTTGGAATGGTTTTTCAAAAACCAAATCCTTTTCCAAAAACTATTTATGATAATTTAACTTATGCCCCAAAACTTCACGGCGAAAAAAATAAAGAAAAACTTCGGCATGTTGTGGAATCTTCTTTAAAATCTGTTGCACTCTGGGAAGAAGTAAAAGATAATCTTCATAAGTCTGCCTTAGAACTTTCTGGCGGTCAGCAACAACGTCTTTGTATAGCTCGTGCAATTTCTGTGAATCCAGAAGTACTTTTAATGGATGAACCAACTTCTGCACTCGATCCAATTTCCACATCTAAGATCGAAGAGCTCATTGGAAACTTGACTGAAAAATATACAATAGTTATTGTTACGCACAATATGCAACAAGCTTCTAGAATTTCTGATTACACTGGATTTTTTTATACTGGAGTTCTTGAAGAATTTGGTGAGACTGCGAAAATTTTTACGACTCCTGAAAACAAAAAAACAGAAGATTATATAACAGGAAAGTTTGGATAAATAAAATAAAATTAAAATAAAAATAAATTTTTTAACTTGAATTAATAATTATTAAATAAAAATAAATTTTAAATATTTTTCAAAATATTTATCTGGAGGGTTCATATGAAAAATTTGCAAGAAACTTTGGAAGAACTAGATAACAGCTATTTAGAAATGTTGAAATATTTGAATCGGGCGATAGATTTAAATATTGAAGCACTTGAATCTCGTGGAATAAATCCTTCTATAATCGGCGAAATAAAAATGAACGAGAATTTTATTAACGATTTAGAAGTTAGAATAAAAGAAAATGCAATTATAACTATGGCACTTTTTCAACCTGCTGCAACAGATTTAAGAAAATTAGTAATGTATATTAATAGCGTGCGTGTGATTGAACGGATGGGAGATTTATTAAAAGGTTCTGTTTACGTTATTCGTCTTATTGAAGAAAAAAATTCTGATTTATATCCGCACCTAAATTCAAAAATTTTGCCACTCATAAAGCAAGTCAAAATTATTTATGAGACTTATATAAATGCTCTAGTTACAAAAGATGAAAAAGTTTTATATTCACTTTTGGCTGTTGATAGTGCAATAGACGAAGTATTTTCAAAAAATACTAATTACGTTATTGAACTGATGAAGTCAGATGTGAATTTTATTGAAGGCGGAACTTTGATTTTACTTTTGGACAAAAAATACGAGAGAGTTTCTGACCATATAAGTCACTTGGTTCAAGATTTGATTTATATTTTAAAAGGTGATAATATTCGAAAAAGTGAACTTTTGCAAAAGTCTTAAATTTTTTATTTAAGTATTTTTTAGAATATTTATTAATTTTTAAAAATTTCAGCTGAGTTAAAATTACTTTGTGCTGAAATTTTTTTGTTGAAATTTATTCTTATCAAATATAGTTGAATAAATAAAAATAGTACGGTATAATAAAAAAGCAAAGAATTTTTTATGGAGGAAATG
>JBOFDW010000062.1:0-11335 GCA_051647385.1 Fusobacteriaceae bacterium | reverse complement strand
GACATTTAAGTTAAAACAAGTTTGGTGAAAATAGCTACGGGGATACACCTGGTCACATCTCGAACCCAGAAGTTAAGTCCGTATACGCTGAAGGTACTTGGTGGGAAGCTGCCTGGGAGAATAGGTATTTGCCAAACTTTTTACTTGAGTATAATAATTTATTATAAATAAATTCGATATTCCTCTTCATAAAAATATTAGTGAACGAATATCTGGGAGGTAAAAATGAAAGAGAAATTAATTCAGTTGGTTGAAAAAGATTACATCAGAACTGATATTCCAAAATTTAAAGCTGGAGATTCTATTGACGTTTACTACAAAGTAAAAGAAGGAAACAAAGAGAGAGTTCAGTTGTTTGAAGGTGTGGTAATCAGACTTAACAGAGGTGGAGTAGCAAAAACTTTCACGGTGAGAAAAGTTACTGACGGTGTAGGAATAGAAAGAATTATTCCAATAAATTCTCCGCTGATAGATAAAATCAAAGTTGTAAAAATTGGAAAAGTTAGAAGATCAAAACTTTATTATTTGAGAAATCTTTCAGGTAAGAAAGCTAGAATAAAAGAAATCAGAAACAAATAATTTATAAAATAAATTAGACAAAAAAATCCGAGTTGCTCGTGTGAGACGCTCGGATTTTTTATTGCGAAAATTTTTGAGTAAAATATTTCAAAATAAATATTCTGTGATAAATAATTTCTAATAGACATAACTTTATTGGTGAAATTATTTGAGAGGATTTTTTATTGGGCGGATATTTTTTGAATAAATTTTCTGATAAAATTAGAGATGAAATTTTTGTCGCCAAAATATTTTTCAAAATAACTTTGGTGTAAAAGATTACCAGATAAATAATTTAGAGAAAATATTCTAATTTGAATTTTTATAAGCAAAATATTTTAAACAAAAATATTATATAAAAAAATCTTAGTAAATTTTTATAACCTGAAAATATTTTGAGAAGAAAAAAGAAATATTATTTGCCTAATTTTTTTTAGTATTTTTATTTGTGAGCTTGAAGAAAAAATAACCCAGCAACAAATATAAAAATGTTCCTACAAAAAAAACTCCAAAAGAGTAAACCAAATTTATTGTGTAATTTCCAACTTGAATATTTATCGGAGGTAATTTATTCAAAAGTTTTAGAGGAGTGCCAGCATCATGTACAGAATAAAAGAAATTTGCTGTGTTGGTGCGAGGGTCACGGACAAAATTTTCATTCATGTAAAATGAGGCTGGCAAAGAAATCCAATAGATAAAACTTGTGAGACATAAACTTTGCCAAAATTTTTTGTAGTTGAATGTGTAAATTTTGCATAAGATAAAAACTAAGATAATAGCGACTATAAATACGTGTAAAAAAGAATAGCTTATAAATTCCAAAGATGAAATAGGCAAATTCTTTTTGAATGAAGGAAAAAGAAGAGCACAGAAAGCAAAAGGCAAGTGCAAACAAAAAGCCATAGCTTCCGCAATTTTTGATTTGAAAATAATTGAGCAAAAAATAGTTACCGCTGCCAGTCCACAAACTTGAATAGGAATAATGTCACCTAGAAATTTATAGTTTGAGTACCAAAGAGCATCTGAACGGAAAATTAAAATCAAAACAATAGCAATAGCTAAAAAATTTGCTGTAATAGATTTTAAATTTGGCTTTTTTTTCAAAAAATAAAATATCGCCAAAGAAAAAACTATTGGAGAAAAAATTAGAAGAATGTGATAAATATTCATAAAGTTATAAGTCATTTTACCTCGTGGGCAAAAGCGACATACAAAAAGTACATCGCTTTTTTATTTCAAAATATTATAAAAGTATTTGTCTCAACGAAAGATAATAAATTTTTTGCTTTTATATTTATTATTTAATTTTAGAAAAATCTATGTTATATTTTTTGGCAACATTATCATTTTTAATGAACTCAAATTTTTTAGAAATTTCTGAAGGAATGCTCGAAGGTTTCGCACCATCAAAAATTTTCACAGCCATGAGACCAGCTTGGTAACCAAGATTTTCGTAGCTGAGAGTCAAACTGAACAACGCACCTTTTTGCACTTGATCCTCGATTGCACCGATGACAGGCTTGTTGGCTTTATTCGCCTTTTGAATAATTAAATCGAAGGCAGACGACGAAAGATTATCCGTGGTCATAAGAATTACGTCAGACTTTTTCAAGAGAACGTCCATCCCAGAAGGAATTTCATTTATATTTGTAACACCAGTTGGAACAATTTCCATCCCGATTTCTTTAGCAAGTTTTTTTGCAAGTTCAACAGTTACCTCAGAATTTTTTTCGCTAGTATTATAAATTATCCCAACTTTTTTTGCAGAGGGCAAAGTTTTCTGAATGTTTATCAAAATTTCTTTCATAGGAACAGCGTCGCTTGTACCAGTAACATTTGTCCCAACAAGTCCAGCCGCTTTCGGGTCTGTTATGGCAGAATAAATCACAGGAATTTTTTTAGACTTCGTGCTGTTGAGTGCCGCCTGAGCACTTGGAGTTGAGATTGCAAAAATCATGTCATAATTTTGGCTAACAAATTTGTTCGTGATAAGTTGTTGCGTCGACATGTCGCCTTGTGCAATTTGTAAATCCAATTCAAAACTTAATTTTTTCTCTCTTAGGGCTCTTTCAAATCCTGCTCTTGTTGCGTCAAGTGCTGCATGTTCAACAATTTGCGTCACACCTATTTGATAATGTCTAACCGCAACTTCCAATTTTTTATTTGCTCCGAAGGCAAAATAATTTACAACGAAAATCGTCACTGCTAATAAAATTTTTTTCATACTCGCTCACTTCTCCTTAAAATAAAATATTCTATTGGAGAAATTATATCACTAATAAATTTAAAATGCTATCAAAAATTTTCATGGGGAAATATTTCGGAATAACTTGGCTGATATGATATAATTTTTAAGACTTGAAATTTTTGAGAGATAAAATTCTTGGCGAAAAATTTGTGTGAGAAAAAATTCAGGCTAGAAAATTTCTGGAGAAAAAAATTAGCACGAGAAAAAATCTATGGGGAAAATTTAGGACGGAAAAATTCTTGAGCTAAAAAATTAGCGTGAGAAAAAAGTTTAGAGAAAAAAATTTAGGCTAGAAAAATTTTTAGAGCAAAAATATTTAACAAAAAAATTATAAAAAATTAGGAGAGATATTTTATGGAAAATTTTATAACAAAAATTAATTTAAAAACAAAACTAGAAAAAAAAATCCGAGATTTATTTTTTGACCCAAATAAATTATCCCAAAAAATTATTTTGGAAAATTTGGATGAGAGGGCAAAAATTATTATTTATAAAATTATTGGATCGACAAATACTGAGGCAAAAAAAATGCTGGAAAATTTTGTTGAGCGCGGAACAATTTTAATTGCCAACGCACAGACCGCTGGACGAGGTCGAGGAAACAAACAATTTTACTCGCCAAAAAATAGCGGAATTTATATGAGTATAATTTTGAAGCCCAACGTTGAAATGGAAAAAGGTGCGTTGATTACGATGGCGACTGCCGTTGCAATTTGTGACGTCATTGAAAAACTTTTTGACCTCGAGCCAAAAATAAAATGGGTGAACGATATTTTTCTTGATGGGAAAAAAGTCGGGGGGATTTTGACAGAGTCGATAACTTCTGAGACTGAAAAAATTGAGAGTGTAATAATTGGGATTGGAATAAATTTTACCACGGAAAATTTTCCAGACAATATAAAAAATATTGCTGGGGCAATTTCTAGTTCGCCAAAAAAATATTCAAGTAAAAATAAAACTTCAGATAAAACTATTAATCGAAATTATTTTATCGCCGAAATAATAAATGAAGTGAAAAAAATTACGGACAATATTTTTCAAAATATTATTTCAAAAGATGAGCTCATAAAAAAATATAAGAGCCTGTCAAATATTTTGGGCAAAAAAATTGTTATAACAAATTCAGACGGAAAAACAGAAGAGGCTTTGGCGATTGATATTGACGGCGATGGACATTTGATTGTTGAGCTTGAAAAAAATAGAGAGCGAAAAGTTTTGGTGTTTGGTGATGTGAGTATAAAAATTTAGTGAGAGAAAATAAAAAGATAAATAAAAAATATAAAAAAATTTTTGAGGAGAGGAAAATATATGAAGAAAATAATTTTGGTAATTTTGTTGGGAATATTTTTTGTGGAGTGTGGAGGACAAAAAGTTGAGAAGGAAATAAACACAGTCATCAATACAGATTCACAAAATCAATTAATAATAAAAATATTTAATTATGGAATACTCAAAACTGAAAGAACATATAAGACGAGATATTCTGAAATAATTAAGACTGGGGATCAAAAAAAAATTGATGCAATAAATGTGCCCATCAAAGAAGATGCATCCAAATATGATTATCATGAAAAAAATTATTTAAAGACAGGCGAACTTCATTTTGAGAGATTTTTTGTTGACACGAAAAATCTTTCTAAAAAAACTATGAAAATTTTTGACGAAGAATTTCCAATTTATAATTTATTGCTCAGATTTTATTCTAAGTCTGGAAAAATTGTGAATGAAAAATATTATTACCCGGAAAATATTGGGAGCGAAAAAAATATTGAGACGATTTATTATGAAAACGGCAAAATAAAATCTGCTCTCAAGTACGAAAAAGTTTTGGGCGAAAAAAACAGTGTTGGACTATACCAAGAATTTTATGAGTCAGGAAAAATCAAAACAGAATATCAGTTTATTTATTCTAAGACTTTGGATGAGGAAGGAAATCCGTATCAAGAAATTACTAAGCGAGGATTTTATCGTGAGTATGACGAGAAAGGCGTTTTAATTAAAGAGGAAAAATTTTAGCGATAAAATAAAAATCAAGAAAATTAAGAGGGAAAAATTTTATGGAGCTATGGGAAGTTTTGAAAAAAATAAAAAGACTTGAAACGAAAATAACCGTTTTTAAAAGTTTAGATAAAAGGAAAGAAAGAAAACAAGAACAAGAGAAAGAGCCAGAAATAATTTTTGGGAATTTTGACGTGGACATAAAAATTTCTGACGCAAATAATTTAATAACTTTTAATGAAAACGGTAAAATATATTTGCCTGATAAAAATGAAATGATAAGCAGAAATGTTTTTGTTTGGGAAAAATGTTTTGACAAGATAATATTATTTCACTCGAGAAATGGTGAGGCTGTAAAACTTTTTGAAATTTTTGAAAATAAAAAAGAAACGAAACATATTTGCTCGTCAGATATATACACACTTGAAAAAATTTCTTACGACCAAACTAGTATAAAAATGACGATTTCTATTTTAGGTTCGCATAAAAATCAAATAATAGAGTATAATTATGAGCGAAAAATTTAGCGAGAATTTCAATAGGCAATATTTATCTCAAGAAAAATGGATTTTATACACTTGGAATGGAAGTTAGGTTTCAGAAAAATTAAGGATAAAAAAAAATAATAAGAAGGCTTGATATGCATATATGTTTATGATATAATAATTGATAGAATAAAATTTTAATTGGAGGAATTAAATTAATGATGAGTAAGATTAAAGTGGAAGGAATTTCAGAATACAATTTACTAAAATTATTTTTTTATGTTTTACAAGTGAAGGAAAAAAAAAATGAGATTGTCAATAACATTGATCCAATTTTCTATGAACTGAAGCAAAAAGAAGAGTTTAAGGATTTATTGAAGTCCATTAAATTTAAATCTAATGGAATAGAGTATTATTCAGAACAAATTAGTACAGGGATAGAAATGCTACAAAATGCGAAAGTGATTAAAAAGACTAATCCCACCTTTAGTAAAATTCTTATAGTATATAACAATAATATAGTAAATGATATAGAAAAATACACTAAAAAAGAAATTTTAAATAGTGTCAGTACGTTGGTTACAAAATTTTTAGAAAAAAGCCAAATGGGGGAATATATTGGAAGAAATAATTAGTTTTCCGTGTAAAGATAATGTTTTAAAAACAAGCAGTTATATAGAGTTTGATCAAAAAATTGATCGATTTGTTTTGGATAAACTTTCTAACCATAAACCAGATGATGATACAACAGATAAGGTGATTTATGATCCTGTTTGGGGAACTATGTATTTTGCATCGTGGGAAGTAAAGTTGATTGATTGTCCTTTAATTCAAAGGTTAAGATATATCAGCCAAGTTGGGGTTGTTGATTTGCTATATCCGACGGCGAAACACACAAGATTTGAACATACTTTAGGAGTTGCAACAGCGACAGCAAGGATGATAGAAAATTTAAAGAGAAAAGAGTCTGGAAAAAAATATATAGATGAAGAGGATGTGATAGTACTTAGATTGTCTGCTTTACTGCACGATATAGGGCACTGTTTTTTTTCGCATTTGTCAGAAAAGGTTTATGTTGAAATGGATGAAATTAAAAAATTAAAAGATGAATTTAAGGTATTTTCAGCTGCAAAGGCACATGAAATTTTTTCTTATATAATAGTAAATACCGAAAGTTTTTGTAATTTTATAAAAGAAAACATTCAGATAGAAAATATACAAAAAAATCAAATTGAAAAAATACTTAGAAAAGTAAGTAAATTAATAATAGGAGGATATGAAGATAGTGAACACAAAAAATTTCTAACGCAAATTATAAATGGGCAGTTTGATTCAGATAAATTAGATTATTTAAGAAGAGATGCTTATACTCCTGGGTTAGCTCTCGCATACGATCTTGATAGATTTTTATACAAGATAGATATCTTTAAGGAAAACAATAAAGAAGAGTTAAATTTAGTGATACCTATTTCTGGAATAACATCAATTGAAGAAATGGTTTTTGGCAAATTTATGTTAGGCAATTATATTTATAATCACCAAAAAGTTTTGGCAGCCGAAGTTCTTATATACGACATAATAGAAAGTCTTGTTTTAGAAAAAAAATTAGTTCATCCTTGTGATTTTTTAAACTATGATGATGATGAAATACTTTTTTTATCAAGTGATAAAGCGTATAAAATACATGAGAAATCAAATAAAATAACAAAAGAAGTTGTAGACGACTTCAAAATGAGGCGATTACCTAAACGTGCATTGATATTAAATCAGAGTAATGTTGAAGAGGATTATATGTATAAAATTATAGATCTTGCTGATAATAATTCTGACCAGATAGTAATAAGAGAAAAAATTCATGAAAAAGCTTTGGAAATACAAAAAATTTTAGGGTCTGAAAATCCTAAGATAAAAAATATGATAATAGATTTGTGTGATATACATCTAGTTATTCCAAAAAGAGGGAGTGGTCAGGATTTGTCAAATGCACTAGTTCTGAGCAATGAAAAAGAGCTAAAGAAATTATCTGATATTATAAAAATAGATGCTTGGGTCAGCTCGTTCAATCATCACAAATGGAATGCATATGTTTTTTCAAAAGCGGAATTTTCTTCAATTGTTTCACTAGCTAGCATAGTTATTTTTAAAGAATATGGGGTAAGATTTATAAAAGAAAAATTAACAAGTAATTTAAAAAAAGTTTTAGAAATAAAAGAATTAAAAGAAAGACTTGAAAAAAAATATAAATATGATTTTGGATACTAAAATTTTTAATATTTGAATAATGGATTATCGAAGTCAAAATTAAAATAATTTTGAAGGGTTCTGATGTGAGTCAGAACTTTTTTTATGATGAGATTTTTATTTTGTGCAAAATTTATATTTAGATTGATAACTTTGAAAATACTGCTATAATAAACTTAAAGAGAAAAATTTAATTTTATGAAATGAAATTTGAGTGAGGAGCGAAAAATAATGAAGACATTAAGAGAGCTATACAAAATTGGGAACGGACCATCCAGTAGCCACACTATGGGACCAGAAAAAGCTTCGCAAAATTTCAAGCAAAAATATTCTGACGCAAATTCTTATAAGGTCGAACTTTGGGGTTCACTTGCAGCGACAGGGAAAGGGCATTTGACAGATTGGATTATAGAGAAAACTTTAAGCCCAAAAAAAGTTGAGATAATTTGGAAGCCAGAATTTGTCCATGCGTTTCATCCAAACGGAATGAAATTTTTCGCACTTGATCAAGACAAAAAAGAAATTGGAAGCACAGTATTTTTTTCAGTTGGTGGCGGAAGTATAATCGAAGAGGGGCAAAATAATTCAGGGACTGATTCAATTTACACTCACGACAAGATGAGCGAAATTTTATGGTGGTGCAATACGAATAATAAAAAACTTTGGGAGTATGTGGACACATTTGAGGATTCTGAAATATGGGATTATTTGGATAAAGTTTTTGTTGCAATGGAAGAAGCGGTTGAACTTGGAATTTCTAAGACAGGAGTTTTACCCGGAAGTTTAAAGTACCCAAGAAAATCCAAAGAATTTTTGGAGAAAGCTAACCTAGAAAAAACGCCAGAGCGAAAAAAGGCAGGAAAAATTTTTGCTTATACTTTGGCGGTGTCAGAAGAAAATGCAAGTGGAGGTCGAGTTGTTACAGCTCCAACTTGTGGGTCGTGTGGAATAATTCCGGGGCTATTATATTATTATGATAAAGAAGAAAAAATTGAGAAGAAAGAACTTTTGCGTGGACTTGCAATTGCTGGTCTTGTTGGAAATTTGATAAAAGAGAACGCGTCTATTTCTGGAGCTGAAGCTGGATGTCAGGCTGAAATCGGAAGTGCGTGTTCAATGGCTGCTGCTATGGTGACATATTTTATCGGTGGCTCAAATGCTCAGATAGAATATGCAGCGGAGATTGCTCTCGAACATCATTTGGGTCTGACTTGCGATCCTGTTGGCGGTTATGTACAAGTTCCTTGCATAGAAAGAAATGCTATAAGTTCCATGCGTGCCATTGACGCAGCCTTTTATGCTTCACTCACAGACGGAAACCACAATATAAATTTGGACAGAATAATTTATACAATGGGAGTTACTGGGAAAGATTTGAAAAGCGAGTACAAAGAAACTTCACAAGGTGGACTTGCAAAATTTTATTTTGGAGTTAAGTGTTAGATTTATTTTTATAACGAGAATAAATTTCAAAAAAAATTATAAATATAAAAAAATTTGGAAATATTTCAGATAAATTAAAAATTCTAAAAAATTAATTCTTAGCTCGAAAATTTGGCTAATAAACTTTGTTTGAGCAGAATTTTAAGGCTATAAAAAAATACGGATTTATTTTAATCCTTACAAATACAAAATTTTTTTATAAAAGTACTTGAATAATTCTTTTTTTTAGTGTAGAATTTAAAATAGAAATTAAAAATGAGGTTAGATATGGGCATTATAAAAATTCTAGACGAGGCTGTCTCAAATATTATAGCAGCAGGAGAAGTTGTTGAAAATCCTTCCTCTTTAATAAAGGAACTTCTAGAAAATTCACTTGACGCCGATGCTCGTTCTGTTGCAATAGAGATAAAAGATGGTGGAAGATTTATAAATATTTCTGATGACGGGAAAGGGATGGACAGTGACGATTTGCTTTTGTCTGTTGAGAGACACGCCACCAGCAAAATTTCTCGCAAGGAAGATTTGTTTGATTTAACTTCTTATGGATTTCGTGGCGAGGCACTCTCATCTATTTGTGCAGTTGCAAAAGTCAAAATAATTTCTAAGACGGCGGAAGATTCTGCTGGAAATTCCATGACAATTTTGGGTGGAAAAGTTACGTCTATAAATAAAAAAGAGTTCGATAAAAATCACGGCACTTCTATAGAGATACGAGAACTTTTTTTTAATACACCAGCTAGACTTAAATTTTTGCGAAAGCCAATCACTGAATATTCTAATATTAAAGAAATTATAATTCAGGAAGCACTTGCAAATCCATGGGTTGGAATTTCACTTTCCATTGACGGCAAAGATGCGATAAAAACTTCTGGTAATGGTATTCAAAATTGTATCGTAGAAATTTTTGGTAGAAATATTTTGAAAAACTTGATTGAGTTTCAATATGGATTTTTAGGTAATGCAACAATTTTTAGGGCAAACCGTGACGGGATTTTTGTTTTCGTAAATGGGCGACCTGTGAAGTCAAAAATTATTGAGAATGCACTCATAGATTCTTATTATACAAAACTTACCAAGGGAAAATATCCATTTGGAATAATTTTTGTTGAGCTTGAGCCAAAAGATGTGGACGTGAATGTTCACCCGTCAAAAAAAATCGTGAAGTTTTCAAATGATGTTTATGTGTATGATATTATTAAGCGAGCCATTGAAGAAAAAATTTCTGGCAAGGAAGAAATTACTTCTGCTAAAATAGAACTTGGAACAAAAAGTTTCGGCGAACAAAATCACGAGAATAAAATTCGTGAAAAAATTATTGAGAAAAATTTTGCAAAAAGAGAGACAAATAAATTTGAAGATAAAAATACAAATATAAATATTTGTGATAAAAAATTTCAAACTAGTTTGGAAAATAAAAGTTTAGAAGAAAATAATTTAGATAATAAAAATTTTCAAAATAAAAATTCAGAAGATAAAAAATTTGAAGAGAAAGATTTTGGTTCGTCGAGAGAAATTCGTGAAAAATTTGGCGAAGAAAAAATTAATACAAAAGAAATAAAAGAAGAAAGAATAAAAGAGCAAGAAAAAAATCATGAAACTTTTGAGAGCAAAAAAAATTGGCGTGTTATTGGTCAATTCAAAAATGCGTTTATACTTGTTGAGAGAGATGGCGTTCTCGAAATTTACGACCAGCATATTATTCAAGAGCGAGTTTTATATGAAAAATATAAGAAAGAATATCTGACTAAAAGTATTTCAAGTCAAGGATTATTAATCCCACAAAGGTTTATTATTGACCCACGAGACAAAGATATAATTTTTTCCAAGAAAGATATCTTGAAAGAATTTGGCTTTGAGATAGAAGAACTTGAAAAAAATGAAATTCTCATTAGGAGTATTCCTGCATTTGAACTTGGAGATACGATTGAATCTTTGCTACATGAACTCATAAAAGAATTTAAAGAGGATAGAGAGCGAGACCCAAGAGAGAGCGTTATAATTTCCATGGCGTGCAAGGCAGCGATAAAAGCAAATGAGTCACTCAAAAATGATGAGATGGAAATTTTGGTGAAAAAATTGCACGAGGTTGGAGAATATACTTGCCCACATGGACGACCAATTATTTTAAAACTTTCACTTGATGAGATAGAGAAAAAATTTAAAAGAAAATAAAAATATAAAAAATCAAGATAAAAAATTAAGATAAAAAATTAAGATAAAAAATTAAGATAAAAAATAAAATAATTTAAGGAAAATAAAAACGTGAATATAAATATTATCTGTGTTGGAAAAATTAAAGAGAAATATTTAAACGAAGGCATAGAAGAATTTTTGAAGAGGCTTACAACAACTGCAAAAATAA
>JBOFDW010000061.1:0-12254 GCA_051647385.1 Fusobacteriaceae bacterium | reverse complement strand
GAGACGACAAAAATTTTTCCCTATTTATTGTGGTAGGAATTTTTGCTGGTGTGGCAAGTGGAATCAACAACACGATTTTCAACAATTTCTTGCACGACGTTTTTAAACTCAGTGAATCTACTCGAGGATTTTTGGAGTTACCAAGAGAATTTCCAGGGCTGATAACAGTTTTGGTGCTGGGAGCTTTGGCTTTCATGGGAAATATTTATATGGCAGCGGTTGGAATGTTGCTAGCTTCTCTTGGAATGGTAGGTCTTGGGTTTTGGTCTCCAAATTTTGTGTTAATGGTTTTGTGGCTCATGATTTTTAATATGGGACTTCACATGTTCATGCCCCTTGCTCCAAGTATTGGTATGGAATATTCCAAGCCTCATGAGTTTGGAAAAAGGCTGGCACTTTACAGTGCGTGTGGGCTTGGCGGGTCAATTTTTGGTTATACAATAGTCTGGGTAGGATTTAAGTTTGAAGTATTTTCGTATAAAGGAGCATTTTTAATTGCAGCAATTTTTTATCTGATAGCAACTCTGTTTTTATATATAATTCGCACTCCAAAGCACGAGAAAAAAATCAGTAGAAAATTTGTGTTCAAGAAAAAATATTCCAGATATTATATTTTGTGTCTACTTTATGGAGCTCGTAAGCAAATATTTTTGACGTTTGCCCCTTGGGTGCTTATAACTGTTTTTGATTTGAAGCCGGCTGCTTTTGCAATACTTGGTGTAATTATTTCTGTCGTAAGTATTGGCACAAGAACAATTGTTGGAAATGCAATTGATAATCTCGGCGAGAGATTTGTCTTGTGCTCTGAAGCTGTCTTATTAATAATTATTTGTTTTGGATATGTTTTTGCTGGAAATATTTTTTCCACAGCTGTTGCCATAGTTGTAACTTCTGCTTGCTATGTAATTGATAGTTCTATGAGCGTTGTTGAAATGGCGAGATTCACTTATGTGAAAAAACTTGTGGACAAGCAAGAAGAGGTAACTCCAACTCTTGCCACAGGTACAAGTATAGACCATGTCTTTGCAACGACCACTCCGTTTTTGGGTGGACTTCTCTGGAAATATTCAGGTAGCTATAAGGCGGTTTTTATTGTGGCGGCTGGAGTTGCTGTGATAAATCTTATCTTATCTCTTGGAATAAAAATTGAGAAGAAAGTTGCGGTACCCTCTCAGACAGTTTAGAAGTAATTAATATTAAGTTAAAAACTTATATATAAAATTTTAAAGGAGATAAACAGATGAAATTTTTTGGTACAATGAAAAACGTGGATGGGATTTTGCATATTGGAGGTGTGAGCGTTGAGACCTTGGCGAAGGATTACAAGACACCTCTTTATATAATGGATACTGATCTACTGGTAACAAATTTGGTAAATTATTTGGAGGGATTTCGTTCAGAAAAATTTGGGACAACAATAGTTTTTGCCTCGAAAGCTTTCTTATCAAAAAGTATTTGTCAGATTCTGGACAAATTTGGAGCTCATATTGACGCTGTTTCTGGCGGTGAACTTTTTATTATAAATGAGGCAAAATTTCCTGTTGATAAAATTCACATGCACGGAAATAATAAATCCTATGAAGAACTTGAGATGTGTGTGAATATGGGAGTCGGAAGAGTCGTCATCGATCACATTCAAGAAGCTGAAACTCTGGCAGAAATTTGCAAAAAGTTTGGCAAAAAAATGAAGGTAATGTTGCGTGTGAATAATGGTATTGACGCCCACACTCACGAATACATTCGTACCTCAAAACATTCATCAAAATTTGGCGAGTCTATTTTTGACGATTCAGCTTCAAAATGTATCAAGAAAATTTTGGACTCAAACTGCTTTGAATTTTTAGGACTCCATTGCCACATCGGGTCGCAAATTTTTGATACAAAGGCTTTTTATGAGAGCATAGAAATTATGATTAAACAAACAAAAAAATTCTCTGAAGAATTTAATATAGAAATTCCCGAGATAAATTTGGGCGGTGGAATTGGAGTTTACTATACGGCTGATGACGAGGATATGAACTTCCAAAAATTCTTGCGTGGTATGATTGCTCACATAGAAAAAGTTTTGGAGGAAGAAAATTTTTCAATCAAAAATATTTCAGTTGAACCGGGCAGAAGTCTTGTGGCAAATGCTGGTAGTACACTTTATACTGTTGGTGGAACGAAGAAAACTTTTAGCGGTCAAAAATATGTTTTCATTGACGGCGGAATGACTGACAATATTCGGACTGCTCTTTATCAAGCCAAGTATGAAGCCACTGTTGCAAACAAATTAAACGAGAAATCCAAAGAGATAGTTAATATTGCTGGAAATTGTTGCGAGTCCAGTGACGTTATCTTGAAAGATTATGAGCTTGAAAAAGCAGAAGTCGGAGATTTAATTTTGACTCCAACAACTGGTGCGTATGGATATGTAATGTCCAGCAATTATAATGGACTGGTTCGTCCAGCTGTGGTTTTTGTAAGTGGTGGTAAGGCTCAAGTTTCAATCAAGCGTGAAACTTTTGAGGACTTGACTAGAAATGATTTGTTCATCAAGTTTTAAGAAAATATTTCAAGATAAATATTTAGAGATAAAATATTTAAGATAAAAAAAATTAAGAAACAAAAAATATTGCGAGGTGGTTTGTGTATGGAGAAAAAATTGTACAAGTCAAGTTCTGATAAAATGCTGTCTGGTGTGTGTGGAGGTATCGGTGAATATTTTGGTATCGACCCAACCATCGTCAGGATTTTGTTCGCCATTTCTTTTTTTGGAGTAATCGGAATTGTTATTTACATTATATGCTGCATTGTGATTCCTGTTCGAGGAGCAAATGAAGCAGAAATTATTTCAAACGCAAATCAAAAAAAGCTTAGACTCTCTTCCACTGACAAAAAAATTGGCGGTGTGTGCGGAGGTATAGCGGCAACTTACGGCTGGGACTCAACTCTTATCCGACTCATATTTGTAATCGCACTTATATTTTTTGGCACAGGACTTTTATTTTACATTTTGTGTTGGCTACTAATCCCGAGAGAATAATCTCGGGATTTTTTTCAACAAAAAAAGAGCTAGAATATTTGAGAATATATTTACTCGTAATATTTTTGCTCACTTAATTTTCTCTCTAAATTTTTCTCTTAATTTTTTTCTCTATTATTTTATCTCTTAATTTTTTTCGAGATTTTTTCTCTAGTAAATAAATTTATACCCTAGACTTCAAAAAATATTAGTTTCTTCCGCTTCTCTTTCCAGTCAGGCATAAAACTTTCCACAAAATTCCAGAAATCTCTGCCATGATGTGGAAAAACTAAATGAGCGAGTTCGTGTAGGATTACATACTCAACCGCTTCTGTTGGACTCCCCACCAAAATCGTATTGAAGTTCAGATATTTTTTGCTGTGGTTGCAACTTCCCCAACGGCTTCTCATAATTTTATAACTCACATCATTATAATCTAGCCCAGTTTTTTTCGACCAAATCAAGAGTAGCGGTTCAATAATATCTGGAGATTTTCTCTTGTAAACTTCTCTAAGAGATTCTTTTGTGTTATTCTCCGAGAAAATTTTCTCACCAAGAAAATAATAATAGCCGTCAGTGATTGGATTGTGCCTATTTTTGTTGTTAAGAAATTTGCTGGATTTTTCTTTTATCCATGATTCCCTTTCTTTCAAAAATTTTTTGATCTGCTTTTTTGTCACGAACCAAGGAGCTGACACGTGAAATTTTCCGTGCCTATCCATTTTCAAAATTATGCTTCTGATATTTTTTCTCGTAACCAAAATTTTTTCTATCTCGTCCAAAATTTTTCTCCTGCTAATATTTTTTCTCTTTATTTTTTATCTCTAAAAAATTTTTTCTCTTTAATTTTTTTTTATTATATATATAATAGTATAGAAAAGCTCCAGAAACTTTTGACAGTCGCTGAAGCTTTTTTGCTAAAATTATTTCTTGAATATTTTTTTGAAATCATCCATAACTTCTTTGACAGTTTTTATCGATTTTATTTTCCACGCATCTTTTCCTGCGAAAATAATTCCATCGTCGCCGTTTCCACTGTGACCAGTTATAAGTCTAGTTCTCACACAAAAACTTCGTGAACAATATTTCAAACAGTCCGTACAAACTTTCGGTATAATTTCTTTGCTCTCTTCGATTATTTTTTTCACAAATGAAGTCTTAACAGCATTTGCAGGCAGACCGGCCGAACTAAGAATTGTTACGATGTCTCCTTCTTTTGCATCCATATAAGCTTGCTTGAAAGAATCTCCAACTCCGCACTCTTCAGTCATTATAAATCTGCTACCCATTTGAATCCCTACTGCACCAAGAGCCAACATTCTTTCGCCGTCTTCTGGAGTAATTATTCCACCAGCTCCAAACACAGGAACTGTTACCGCGTCAACAACATCTTTTACAATGTCCCACGAGTCCAAAGTTGTACCCAAATGTCCACCAGCATTTCCACCTTCAACAACAATTGCATGTGCTCCAAGTTTTTCAGCAATCTTTGCGAGCTTAGCAGTTGAAACTATCGGGAAAACTTTTACGTCAGTACCCTTCACCATTTCATAAACGTCTCTAGAAAAACCTGCTCCAGTAATTACTATATCTATCCCAGCTTCTATTGAAGTTTTTACAGCTTCAGCAAAATCCGCTGCTGCAAACATAATATTGACCGCGAGAGCTCCACCTTTATTAACAATAAGTTTACGTGCCTTTTTTATTTCTTCTCTAAGCTCGTCCATTGGTAGTGCTGTTCCAGCTATGCACCCAATTCCTCCCTCGTTTGCAACTGCTGCTGCAAGACCGCTCATGGAAGCTCTTATTGCCATTCCTCCCTGTATAATGGGAACTTGTATTTCTAAATTACCAATCTTCAAGGTTGACCTCCTCATCCTTAACACTCTTATTCATACCTTGATATTATAGCACATAACTTTATTAATTAATAGCAAATAAATATTTAGAAATATTTCACGTCAAAGAAGTATGAGTTTTTTTATTGAAAAAATTTTGTCAAAATATTTATATGTAAAGTTTTGCGTAAATATTTTTTTCATGATTTTTTTGATATAATATTGATAATAATCTATTTTTAAATTTTAAGGAGGCACCATGTACCAACCAAACTATTTGCTGATGACTGCTGGACCAACAACTGTAAGAGAAAATGTTTTGATGGCTCGAAGCCAAAATTTTGGCAATCCAGATTTTGACGAAGATTTTTTTCTGTTTTATGACAAGCTAACCAAAAAAGTTGCTGATTTATTAAACGCAAAAAAATCCACAACCATAATTATGAACGGCGAAGGAATGTTGGGGCTGGATTCTGCGTGTGCCTCTCTCACAGAAAATGGCGACGAAGTATTGGTCATTGGCAACGGAGTTTTTGGAGATGGATTTGGTGGGCTCATCACTCCTTATGGTGGAAAAGTTACAGCTTTTAAAGGCGACTGGAAAAATCCAATATCTACTCATGAGCTGGATGAATTTATAAAAAATTCTGGTAAAAAATTTAAGTATGCAACTGTTGTTCACTGCGACACTCCATCTGGAATGCTCAACGACATAAAAAGTATTTGTAAAGTTTTGAAGAAGCACAATATTTTGTCAGTGGTAGATTCTGTTGCTGCAATGATTGGCGTTGAACTTGATGTTGACAACTGGGAGATTGATATTGTGCTTGGTGCTTCTCAGAAAGTTTTTTCCGCTCCGCCCGGTCTTACAATTATGACAGTGAGTGAAAAAGCTTGGGATATTATTTTGAAACGAAAATCTCAGATACCTTCTTTTTATTGTAATTTAAGTTACTGGAAAAATTGTGTGCAAGAAAAATTATTTCCGTATAGTTTGCCTGCAAGTTGCCTCATGGGTTTTGATGTTGCTGTTAATAATGTAATAAATTATGGACTTGATAATCTTATAAATAAGCACGAAGAGGTTGCAAATTATACTAGAGAGCGTCTGAAAAAAATTGGACTAGAACTTTATTCTGATAAAGGACACTCTCCAACTGTAACAGCTTTTTTAGTTCCACATGGTTTTTCAACATCAGAAGTCATAGAAGAGCTTAAGACAAAATATAATATTATGATTTCTGGTTCATTTGGTGACTTGGCTGAAAAAGTTTTAAGGATTGGTCACATGGGCGAGAATATTTTTGAGAATAGAGTTGAGCAAACTCTTGATGCTCTGGAAAAAATTTTTAAGAAATAAAAGTTTATAGCATAAATTCTGTATTAAAATTTTGTGTATTGGTTTTGTTCCTAAAAAAATAAGGAGCTGATATTTATTTATCGTCTTCTTTTTTCATATAAAAGTTTTAATTAAAAAAAATATTTTTCAGAAAATTTTACTCATATTTTATTTTTACCTTTTATTTTAAGTGTTTTTTTATATTGAAAAAAAATTTTTAAACTGTTGATTTTTTTTTATAACTGTGTTATGCTTAATATGAAAGTGATTTATTTCAAGTCAAAAATAACTTAAGGAGGAACAATTTTATGAACAAAAAGCTTTTAGCTTTAATGGGTTGCGTTTTAATTGCTGGATCAGCAATCGCAGCTGAAGACAATGGTGGGTATGAGTTTCACGGGTACGGAAGATCAGGGGCAGTTTGGGATGGAGTAAACAAAGCTCAAGGATTTCCAAGAGAGTTTCAATACAACTGGACAGATGAGAACGGTGTGGCTAGAACAAAATATCTTTCCCCAGCAGTTGGTAAAGAAATGGTTGGTCGATTAGGTATTGAAAACGATACTTACTGGGACATGGGAATTACAAAAAATTTCAAAATGGATGATGGTGCTTGGGGAAAAGTTACAGTAATGGTAGGTCAATATGCTGGCACTACTTGGGAATCTAATTTAGACGGTGTACAAGGAAAACAAATCTTCGCTGAAATTGGTGGAGGTTCAATGTTAGGTGATGCTTCTGTGTGGGCTGGAAAAAGATACTATAACCGAAGAGACATTCACGTAAACGATATGTTCTATACAGATTATTCAGGAACAGGAGGAGGTATTGACAATATTAAAACTTCTTTTGGTACTTTTAGTCTTGGTGTTGTAGGTAGAGATTATAATGATTATGATTTAACGACAACTAGAGACGATAGTTTTTCAACCGCTTTGTTGAATTATAAAATTGCTGGATTTGACATTGATTTAGCTACTTCAAAAGCTCAAGGTACAATTCCTGTTGAACCTGTTGGAACTGCAAAACCTTCAAATTATGTAGCTGAAACAGATATTGGATTTCAAACTACAGTTCAATACAATTTAGATAGTTTTTATTTCTTAGGAAATGGTTTTGCTAATACATTTGTACAGTATGGTTCTGGACTTTCTTCTGGTGCAGGTCTAGGTCAGTCTGTAGGAATGGTAAATGTAACTTCTTCATCTAGTTCGATTAGATTTGGAACTTATGGATTAGCAGCTTTGAATGATAGCTGGGATTTATTCACATCTATCTGGGGAAGAATGGATAACAATTTAGGGGATTATAACAGCAAAGGTGATTCTAATACATCTTTTTCAATTGTGGCAAGACCAATTTATGCTATCAACAAAAACTTTGAATTACAATTTGAAGCTGGATATGGAATGTTTATAAATGGATTGAGCGATTCTCAAAATAAATCAAATAGTACAGCACAAGAGAATGGTCTTCCTGCAACATATAAAGAAGTTACAACTTCTGCTTATAAACTTTCTCTTGCTCCAACATTTAAATTAGATACAACTAATTTCTTTGCTAGACCAGAAGTAAGATTCTTCGTTACTTATACTGGCTATACAAACAATGCAACAAAAGATCCTGATAAAAATTACTCAACAGAAACAGCAATGACTGGAATGGGAAATGCTGAAGTAACTACTGGTGTACAAATGGAAATGTGGTTCTAAAATTAAATAACTTAATTGCTATTTAATTTATTATAAAACAAGGTCGTTTAATTTTAAGCGACCTTGTTTATTTATAAAATTATTAAGGAGAAATTTCCATGAAGAAAATATTTTTATTGGCTCTAGTTTTTATTTCTATAAACTTAGCCTCATTCTCAATGTCAAAAAAAGAATTTAAGAGCGACTTGAAAATTCAAAATGCTTTTGAAAAAGATTCAGAGAAAAAATTTCATATTGAAGCCAACAAAATTTCAAATATTTATTTTGAAATGAACTTTACTTTTTTGAAAGACAGAATTATTATCAATGTAAAAAATATTTCAAACCAAGCAATTTCTATTGATTGGAATAAGACGAGATATGTCGGGCTGGATGAATATGATATGAGACTCTATAATTTTTCGCAAAAAGATAAAGGAGAATTTTTTTCTATGATGGACTCTTTTATTCGACCAAAAAAAGATGTTACTGTTGAAGTTTTGCCAATAAGAAATATGAAATTTGTTGGTGAAAGAATTTCTGTCATAGAGAAAAATTTGTTCGATGAACAAAGTATCGAAGTGAAAAATAAGAAGCTAGATTTTGCCAAAATAATTATCCCTGTTAAAATTGGAGACTCACAAAAAAAACTAATCATAAATTCTCATATAACTTTTGGTAAGTGAAGTTTTTGATTTGAATTTGTATCTTTTGATTTTTTTTGATTGACACAATATTTTTTTAAGTGTATAATTATTTCAAGGTTATAAAAAAACTGGAGTTCTTTTTTATTAAAACAAAATATTCTCCGCAAGAGATCAGAGAGGAGCTATTGGGCACTTGTTTTTTGACAAGTGTTTGATAGCTTTTTTTATAAATTTAAAGATAAGGAGGCTAAACTTTTTTAATTTTTTTGTTTATGCGTAAAAAATTTTTAAAACTAATTTTAAGGAGGAAAAAATTTGAATATTTATTTAGCAGAATTTATCGGTACGATGTTATTGGTTCTTTTTGGAAACGGGGTTGTAGCATGTTGTATTTTACCTAAGAGCAAGGGAAACGGTGGAGGTTGGATTGCGATAACTGCTGGCTGGGGATTTGCTGTTATGCTAGGAGCTTATGCTACTGGATGGATAAGTGGAGCATATTTGAATCCAGCCCTCACAGTTGCATTCGCAACTGTTGGAAAATTATCATGGTCAGTAGTACCAGGATATTTATTAGCAGAAGTTTTAGGTGGAATGCTTGGACAACTTTTGGTTTATCTAGCTTATAAAAATCACTATGATGAAGCTACTGATCAAGGAGCAATTTTAGGAACATGTTCAACTGCTCCAGCTATCCGAAATTTCAAATGGAACTTTGTTACAGAAATGATTGGTGGCTGTGTTTTGGCTTTTGGACTTTTAGCAATAGGTCACGTTCAAAATACTAGTGTTGAATTTGTCACTGCGACTGGAGATGTGATTAAAGGAAGTATAAAAATTATAGGTCCGTTACTTGCTGGTTTCTATATTTGGGCTATAGGTCTTAGTTTAGGTGGACCGACAGGATACGCAATAAACCCTGCGAGAGATTTAGGACCAAGAATAATGCATTCAATATTACCAATAAAAAATAAAGGTACTAGTGATTGGGGATACGCATGGGTTCCTATAATAGGTCCAACTTTTGGTGCTATCATAGGTTCATTAATTTTTGTAGCATTATACAAATAAAATAGGAGTGATGATATGAAATATATTGTAGCCTTAGATCAAGGAACAACAAGTTCGAGAGCAATTTTATTTGATGAAAATCAAAATCAAGTTGCTAGTGCACAAAAAGAATTTGGACAAATTTATCCAAGAGAAGGTTGGGTCGAGCATGACCCTATGGAAATTTGGTCAAGTCAAAGTGGAGTCTTAGCTGAAGTAATCGCCAAGGCAGGGATAAAACCAAAAGATATTATCGGACTTGGGATAACAAATCAAAGAGAAACAACTATTGTTTGGGAAAAAGAAACAGGCAAACCAGTTTACAATGCAATAGTTTGGCAGTGCAGAAGAACAGCTTCATTTTGTGATGAACTTAAAAAAAGAGGACTCACAGATTATATTAGAGAAAATACCGGACTTGTAGTTGATGCTTATTTTTCTGGTACAAAAATTAAATGGATTTTGGACAACGTGGAAGGTGCAAGAGAAAAAGCTGAACGAGGAGAACTTCTTTTTGGTACAGTTGATACTTGGCTAATTTGGAAACTTACAAATGGAAAAGTTCATGCAACAGATTACACAAATGCTTCTCGTACTATGATTTATAATATTAAAGAACTTAAATGGGATGAAAAAATGCTCAAAGAACTTAATATACCAAAATCTATGTTGCCAGAAGTAAAAGACAGTAGCGGAATTTTTGGATATGCTAATCTTGGTGGAGAAGGTGGACACAGAGTTACGATTGCTGGTGTTGCTGGAGACCAACAAGCTGCACTTTTTGGACAAGCTTGTTTTGATAAAGGAAATGTAAAAAATACTTATGGAACTGGTTGCTTCATGCTTATGAACACTGGTGAAAAAATGATTACGAGCAAAAAAGGTTTGCTTACAACAATTGCCATTGGTCTTGAAGGAAAAGTTGAATACGCTCTTGAAGGAAGTATCTTCGTGGCAGGGGCAAGTATTCAGTGGCTACGTGATGAGCTGAAAATTTTGGACAACGCAAAAGATTCAGAATATTTTGCTACTCAAGTTGAGGACAGTGGTGGAGTTTATGTTGTCCCAGCATTTGTAGGACTAGGAACACCTTATTGGGATATGTATGCTAGAGGAACTATTATAGGAATAACACGTGGAACAAATCGTAATCATATTATTCGTGCAACACTTGAGTCTATAGCTTACCAAACAAGAGATGTTCTAAATGTTATGGAAGAAGATTCTGGTATAAAACTTTCTGAGATGAAGGTTGACGGTGGAGCATGTGCAAATAATTTCTTGATGCAATTTCAAGCTGATATTTTGGGAACAAATGTTCGAAGACCAAAAATATCCGAGACAACAGCTTTGGGTGCGGCATATCTTGCAGGACTTGCAGTTGGATTCTGGGAAACAAAAGAGGACATAAGAAAAAATTGGTTTTTGGACAAAGAATTTAATCCAGTGATGACAGCTGAAGTTAGAGCTAAAAAATATAAAGGGTGGCAAAAAGCTGTATCTCGTTCTAGAGACTGGGCAAACGATGACTTGTAAGATAATATAAAGGAGCTGTGATTTCAAGAGTGGAAAAAGAAGAGAGTAAATTATTTTCAAAGAATACTCGAAAAACTGATTGGGAAAAAGTTGATGAGAAAGAATATGACTTAATAATAATTGGTGGAGGAATCACAGGAGCTGGAATTGCTCTTGATGGAGCAAGTAGAGGAATGAGTTGTGTGTTATTTGAAATGCAAGATTATGGAGCTGGAACTTCTAGTCGGTCAACAAAACTTATTCATGGTGGGCTTAGGTATCTTAAAAATTTTGAGATAGGTGTCGTTGCAGAAGTTGGAAAAGAACGGGCAATAGTTTATGAAAATGCCCCGCACATCACAACTCCGCTTAGAATGCTTTTGCCCGTTTATAAAAAATATTCACCCATGCCAAAATTTATGATTGCAATTGGTCTTATGGTCTATGATTTTTTGGCGGGAGTAAAGTCTTCTGAAAGAAAAAAAATGTTATCAGCTGATGGAACTTTATCTAGGGAAAATCTTTTGTCTCCAAAAAATTTGACTGGCGGTGGAGATTATGTTGAGTATAGAACTGACGACGCACGTCTCACTATCTCTGTAATAAAATCTGCTAATAAAAAAGGTGCTAAAACTTTTAATTATACTAAGGTAACAAATCTGATTTATGATAACTCTGGAAAAATTTCTGGTGTTGAAGTTACTGATAAAATTTCTGGAGAAACTAAAAAAGTATTTGCTAAGATAGTAATTAATGCCACTGGTCCTTGGGTAGATTTTGTGCGTGATATGGATAAGAGTAAATTTGGTAAAACTTTGCATTGGACTAAGGGTGTCCATTTTGTGGTTGACCAAAAAAAGTTCCCACTAAAAAATTCTATCTATATGGATACGCCAGATGGCAGAATGATTTTTTGCATACCTCGAGGAGATAAAACTTATGTTGGGACAACTGACACTGACTATAAAGGCAACATAGAAAAAATTTATATGGACAAAGTCGATTGTGAATATCTGCTAAAAATGTTAAAGCCTGTTTTTCCAAATCTAAATTTGACTTTGAGCGATATAGAATCTAGTTGGGCAGGAGTTAGACCACTTATACATGAAGAAGGGAAATCTCCTTCAGCAATTTCTAGGAAAGAGGAAATACTTTTTTCAAAGTCAGGAT
>JBOFDW010000060.1:0-1741 GCA_051647385.1 Fusobacteriaceae bacterium | reverse complement strand
CATATTTTATTCCATAGTTCCATTTTCATGCAAAATTCCCTTTTTTTATAATCATAAAATTTGACTCTGAAATAAAATAACATTATTTTAAAACTTTTGCAAGTATTTTTTAGTAACTATAAAAAAGATTTTCCTGAATCAATAAATATCAGCTAAATTCAAAAGAAATAAATATTGAATCACTAAAAAAATTCACTTCTTAAAATAAAGATATTCTTTTGTACTTATTTTTTTATGAAATATGGTAAAATAAAAATGATTTTAAAAATAAATACGTTGACAATAATGTCTAAGATACTTTTTTTACTTATCTTTAAATTTTATAACTCATAATGCCATTTTTATTTTGATAATGAAAAAGAAAAATGATAAAATTTTAGAAATTTAACTTAGATTCGTCCCCTTAATAATCTCATATATAACAATTAAAATTCCAAAGATAGTTCAATATAATTTTTACAAATCATTATTATTTACTATATCAAATATTATTAAAATAATATTCCCCAATAATTTATGCATTAAAATAGCATGTAACAAAAAAAAACATTCTAAGAAATAAATCTTAAAATGGTTTTTTAAATTTTCAAAATTTAGAAGGGCTAAATAAAGCAATATTTATACCACTTACAAATACGTAAACCTAAGGATGGTGCGAGAGAAGGGACTTGAACCCTTACGTCGAAACGCCAGATCCTAAGTCTGGTGCGTCTGCCAATTCCGCCACCCTCGCAAATTTTTGGTTAAAATAAAATGGTGCGTCATACAGGATTTGAACCTGTGGCAACACGATTAAAAGTCGTGTGCTCTACCAACTGAGCTAATGACGCAAATGGGGTGACCGACGGGATTCGAACCCGCGACAACCAGTACCACAAACTGGCGCTCTACCAACTGAACTACGGACACCATAAGAAATTAATGGCGTGTCTGAAGAGATTCGAACTCCTGACCCACGCCTTAGAAGGGCGTTGCTCTATCCAACTGAGCTACAGACACATGGAGCGGGAAACGAGATTCGAACTCGCGACATTCAGCTTGGAAGGCTGACGCTCTACCAACTGAGCTAATCCCGCATAAAATAAAACTGGTCGGAATAGTAAGATTCGAACTTACGACCCCTTGCTCCCAAGGCAAGTGCGCTACCGGACTGCGCTATATTCCGCCTTAATTTTTTTGGAACATTAAAAATGATATCATGTTCTACACTCAATGTCAATAGATTTTTCATCAAGACAAAATAATTTTTCCTTGACTTCCAACCCAAAAAACATTATAATTTTATGTGGTTTATTAATTTATATAGGAGGAAAAATGTCAAAACTTAATCAACAAAAAACACCAATTTTTTCCACACTTAAAGACGTTTATTCTAAAAGAGATATAACTCCGTTCCATGTGCCAGGGCATAAAAGAGGAGCGGGTAGCGATAAAGAATTTAGAGATTTTATAGGAAACGGAATTTTTGATATTGATGTAACAATTTTCAAAATGGTTGATGGTCTGCATCATCCTAAAAGCTCTATCAAAGAATCTTTAGAACTTATAGCAGATGCGTACGGAGTTAAAAAAAGTTTTATTTCTGTGAACGGAACTTCTGGCGCAATTCAAGCTATGATTATGGCTGTAGTAAAATCTGGAGAGAAAATTTTAGTTCCTAGAAATGTTCACAAGTCAGTTTCGGCAGGAATAATTTTGAGCGGAGCAATTCCAGTTTATATGAATCCTGAAATTGATGAAA
>JBOFDW010000059.1:0-7510 GCA_051647385.1 Fusobacteriaceae bacterium | reverse complement strand
CCAGAAAAAAAACTCTTAGGTCTCGAGTCAAAATTACTATTGCAGAAAATCCTGCTCCGCCAAGAGCACTATGTCCACTTGGAATTCCACCTTTAAGTGGAGTTCCTTTTTTAAATATAACTTTTAAGATAATTACAAGTACAACTACAAAAGTCAAAATTATTACGATTGTATTTTGAAAAGAATTTTTGTATCGCAAGAAAAAATTATTTACAGCAAAAGAAAATTTTCTGTTAAAGATAAGATATCCAACTACAATTGCATTTAGTCCAGTTATTAAAACTGCACCTGCCCCAATATCTTTTGCTCGTTTTGCAAGGGGATGATATTCTGTGGTTATCATATCCACTATACTTTCTATTGCACTGTTCAAAAGTTCTGCAACCCAAACTGAACTTACTGTTAGGGCAATAGTTATGATTTCATATTTAGTTACATCTGTAAAAATACAAACAAAAGCAGCCACAACAGTTATGAATCCATGAAACTTCATATGGTTTTCAGTTCTTATCGCCTCAAAAATTCCATCGAAGGCGTGATTGAAGCTTTGAATCAAGTCATATTCTTTTCCTGTTATTTTATCTTTTTTCATAATTTAATTACCTCTCAACACTAAAATTTTTCAAAATTTCCTCTTCTTTTTCTCGCATAATTTTTTTTTCATCTTCAATCATATGGTCATATCCAAGAAGATGTAAAAGTCCGTGAGTCAATATATAATAAAATTCTCGCTCAAAAGTATGTTCATATTCTATGGCTTGGGCTTTCACTTGCTCCACAGAAATCAAAATATCTCCGAGAGTATCATAAGGTCCAACATCGTAATCTTCTGTCTCGTGATACGCAAAAGAAATTACGTCGGTCACAGAATCTTTTCCTCTGTAAACGCGATTAACTTCTCTAATTATTTCATTATCGACAAATGCCACAGAAAGATAAAAAGGCTTAGTTTGTTCTTGAGTTTTATTTTTATCTTTATTTTTTTCAAGCTCGGATTCCAAAACTTTTACTACATAACTTTTTATTTCTTCTTCAGAAATAATTTCATCGAAGTCATCTATTTCCATCAAAAGATCTAATTCTATATTCATAATTCACACCTACTTTTTAATATTTTCTTGCTGATATTTTATTCGCTGATGGTGAATTGAAGTTGCAGTCTTCACAAAACTTGCAATTACTTTTTCTATCTCTTGAAATGTTAAATCTGCATCAGTGAGTTGTTCTTCCTGAATTTTATTTTGAATAAGTTTTCTAATAAGGTATTCAATAGAGCTTGGAGTTTTTTCGTCAAGAGATCTAACTGCTGCTTCAATTGTATCTGCCAACATTATCACCGCTGATTCTTTTGACTTTGGCTTTGGTCCACCATATTTAAAATCTTCTATCTGAGAACTTGGGTCAAGTTTTTTTGCTTTATTATAAAAATATGTTAGAGTAGTTGTCCCTTGATGTTCAATCATTATATCTCTTATTTCTTTTGGCAGGGCAAATTCACGCCCCAAGTTTACCCCGTCTTTTGTGTGAGATTTTATTATAAGCGCACTCATGAACGGAGAAAGATTATCATGAATATTTTCATTTGGATTTTGATTTTCAATATAAGCCAGAGGTCTTTTCAATTTTCCAATGTCATGATAATAAGAAGCAACACGACAAAAAATTGCATCAGCTTTTATTGACTCAGCTGCATTTTCAGAAAGAGTTGCAACCATAAGGGAGTGATTAAAAGTTCCTGGAGCTTCAACCGAAAGTCTTTTTAATAGTGGCTGGGATAAATCTCCAAGCTCCAAAAGTTTAAAGACATTTATCATGTTAAACGTTTTTTCAAAATATGGAAGAAATGCAAGCGTCAACATTCCTGAAATAATTCCAGATACTAAAAGTTCTATCGTTGGAACAACTCTACCATTTGCTTCGTCGTCAAGTGCTAAAGTTAATGCAGCAAAAATAAGAACTTTCATAATTGCAACTTGAATTCCAACGTTTACAACTTCCGCTCTTGTAGAAATTCTTTTTATCAAATATGTTGCGGCAAAAATTCCAAAGATTTGAATGAAAATATATTTCAAATTATAATCTACCATTGGCAATAAAAAAAACAGAGGAAAAAGCGATGCCAAAAGTGCGTACCTAACATTTGTTAAAATAAGAAGCAAGAAAACTAAAATATCAAAAGGAATTAAATTCATGAAGCTGGTGTTTGAAAATCTATAAAGCAAAAATACTGCCACTATCAAAACAAAAACACTTCTATAATAACTTCTGTTGAGTAAAGATTCTTTCAAGAATTTTGTGCATACACCAAAAAAAAGAATACAACACATTAGCAAATATACAAAATCTATTCCAATAGCACTAAGATTTTTTTTGAGCGAGCCATAACCAAGAGCTTCAAGCTTGTTCAAAACTTGAGTGGTAATTGTTTCACCTTGTTTTATTACAAGGTCACCAAATTTTATTCTTATTATTTGTTCTTTTATTTGTGAAATTTTTGTTTGAATTCCAGCTTTGGTTTTTTCTTCGTTAAAAACTCTATTTGGAATTATAAGTGCAAAAATCAGATTTTGTTTATATTTTGAAAGAGTTTTTATATAAAGTTCAACTTCTGGGTCAAGCTCCAAATTGTTTTCTCTGTTCGTAGCTGCACCCTTATCATAAATTTGATTCAAGAGAATTTTTAATTCTTGCTCAACTTCATAAAAATCTTTTGCTGGAAGTTTCAATAAAATTTTATAAGACTCTTCTGGAATTTTTACTCCCGCCGCTTTTTCAAAAGGTCTTATATCATAAATAAATCTGTTTCTTTTTGCTCTTGCTTTTTTCATCTCCAAAAAAAACTTATCATAATTTTCATTGCTAGACTTTCTTGCATTTGGTACAGCATCATATTCTTTGTCAGAGTTTAATATAATTTGCTCGATAAGTTGGTTCTTTGCATATTCATCTCGATACACAACACTTTTTTGAGCATAAATATCTGACTTTGCTCTTTGACCAACCAAATAATTTGTACTTTTATAAAACAAATCCATCCTAGATGACAAAACTATTACGACCATAAAAACTATAAGATAGAAAATTTTGTCCCTAAGAGTTGAATCTCTGGAGTAGACGTCAGGGTCATCAATATTTTTTTTCTTAACATTCAAATTAATTTCAAAACCTAAAAGCTCAAATTTTTTCATTTCTTAATCCTCCGTATCTAGGGACACATCTTTTAGAATATCTTTTTTTGTTTCTATTATGATATTTTTTGTGGGAATGGAATTTATGAAATAATTTCCGTATCTTTTTGTGATGACTCGATTATCAAGTATTGTAATAATTCCTCTGTCACTTTTGCTTCGAATAAGCCGACCAATTCCTTGTTTGAATTTTATAACAGCTTCGGGAATTTGATATTCTGTAAAAGGATCTTTTCCTTCAAGCCCAATATTTTCTATAATGGCTTCTGTTATTGGATCATTTGGAACTTTGAAAGGAAGCTTCACTATAACTACCGAACTTAATTTTTCTCCTTTAATATCGACACCTTCCCAAAAAGAATCTGTCCCAAACAAAACAGGTCTATCAGATTTTTTGAAAAGTTCTACGAGCTGAGTCCGAGGAGCAACACCATGAATATATAATTCTATTCCATTTTTTTCAAGAGTTTCACGCACAGAATAATAAGAAAAGTTTAGCATAGAATAAGAAGTAAATAAAACAAACGTCCTGCCTTTAGTTGCCACAAGTAATTCTCTTAGATAACTTGCAACTTCATCAGAAAAATTCTTCATGTTTGGATCTGGAAAATCTTTTGGAATATAAACTTTCATCTGTTTCTCATAATCAAATGGAGAAAGAATAACTTCTTCCAATGCCTTATCTCGAAGTCCTATGGAATCTTTAAAATATTTAAAACTTTTACCAACGGCAAGAGTTGCAGATGTAAAAATTATAGTCTTCAAATTTATGAATAGATTTTTTTGAAGCTCGCCATCAACTTTTAGAGGAGTAGCCACTCGCTTTGAGTAACCTTTTTTTCGGTTAACTTCTATCCAATAAATATATCCGTCGTCTTCCATGCTGTCTATAAATCTTACGCTAGAAACAAAATCTTCCAAACGCTCAAGATATTTTATTAGTTCATTTATTGTTCCGTGTGCATCTTCAAGCTCACGCAAAATTTTTGAAAGTTGCCTTCCAATTTTCTGATAATCTTTATAGCTGTCAGAAAAATGTTTGGTCAAATAAGAGAGCTTATCAAGCTCGTTTATTTTTGTGATATCATTTTTTTTTAGTCGAACACTTGCACTTTCTTGTTTTTCTATTGTAAATAATTCTATAATGCTATTAAAATAATTTTTTGATTCATCTGCAAATTTTTTGTGACGAATTCTAAGCTCGTTTATAAGTTTTAGACTTTCTTCTGATTTTAGTTTTTTGCACTCATCTTCCACCATCTCAAGACTTGTGACTCTTCTTTTTCTTCTGTCTATATTTTCTATCTTATTTAAAAGTTTTGTAAATCCAAGCTTTGAAACTTCGCATGAAAAATAATCTCTAGCAACTTTTTCTATATTGTGAGCCTCATCAAAAACTATCGCACCATATTCTGGCAAAATAGAATATTCTGTTGTGAAGCCAATTTCTTTTCTAATCGCCAAGTCAGTAAAATAAAGATGATGATTTGTAATCAGCACATCAGCTTTCTTTTTTTCTTCACGTGACTTAAAGAAGAAGCATTCAGATTTGTAAGAACATTTTGGACCCATGCAAGTATCTGTTTCGCTCTGAAAATTTTCCCAAACATTTGAATCAGTCTCAAAAGTTAGCTCAGCTTTGTCTCCTGTTTCAGTTTTTCTTCCCCATTTTATTATATCATTAAACTGATTTTTTTCAACGATGGAAAAATCAGACATGTCAATTTTTTCACCCATGATGACATTAAAATATTTCCTCTTGCACAGATAATTTCCACGACCTTTAACAAGTAAATATTTAAAATCATAGCCAAGAACTTTTTTTGCAAGTGGAATATCTTTACCCAAAAGTTGTTCTTGCAAATTTATTGTGTTAGTAGAAAAAATAATTCTCTTTTTATTTTTCACAGCCCATTCTATCCCCGGAATAAGATATGCCAAAGTTTTTCCAGTTCCAGTTCCAGCTTCAACCACAACTTTTTTTTCTTCGTTGAAACCGTCTTCTATGATTTGAGCCATGTGAAGTTGCTCTTTTCTATATTCAAAATCTGGAAAATGTTTAGATATAAGACCTTGCTCTTCAAAATAAGGCTTTATTTCTATTGCGATATTTTTTTCGTTGTAAACATCAACCACAACATAAATATTTGTACTGTCATTATTTATAATATAAAATCCACCGTTAAAATTATTTGCATAATAAGAAGCGACTTCAACATCGGCATCAGATGGATATAAATATCCTGACGGATGATTATGAATTATCACTTCTTCTTTTTTCATTCGCTTTATAATCGCAGGAGCCGACTCTTTATTTCCCCTCGCCAAAACTTCTATCGTCTCAACTATTCCGCTCTCTCCCAAAATACCCTTAAAAAAAACTTCATTTCCAGAAGCATTTTTTATTTCTTCTTTCAAAAGCTGGCAAGCAGCTTTCGAAATTTTTTCTGTTATATTCATCTTGCTTCCTTATCAATATTTATGGACTTTTATAAAGTTAATATTTATTTTAAACATAAAATTTTTAAATTAAAATTTCATTTTATATTATAGCACATTTTTTTAGTTTCTTAATTTTAATTATGATTATCCTAGATAATTATTATTGTGTTATAAAAAATAAACTAGCCTTAAAAAGTTTTCTAAGAATTTATAACAGAATATTTTATTTAGGAAAAAAATATCTTAACAATATATTGTGGTCACGATATTATTTTGTTGGCACATTTTGTGATGGAAGTTTTTTTGTTTTATTATTTTCAGCAAATTTTTATTTGCATTATATTTGGAGGACAAAAATATGAAAAAATTATTTGGCGTGTTTGGACTTTTATTATTTACTTTATCTATTGTTTCTTTTTCAGAGGAACAAGTTTCAATAGATGAGGCAACTTATAAAATTGCAAGAGCAAAGTATGAAGGAGTGAAGGGGAAAAGTTTTGGACAATATGTTAGATACTATGCCATAGAACATTATGATGATGAAATTTATTTTTACAACTGGGCGACATTAACAGCTGGGAAATTGGAGTTTGGTTTTATATCGGAAAAAAAATGGACGTATTATTCTAATCCAAAAACAATTTCATCCCCTCCAACTGAAGAAGGATATTTGCCTCCGTCAAAAACCATGAACTATAAAAGTGAATACGCAAATTTCAAACTTTGGATTCAAGACACCGATATTTCATCTGGAAATTTTCTCTATCAGCCAAAACTTTTTTACATTCCAGGAAGTGATTCAGATGCATTTAGGTATGATAATATTATGAGCTATAACATTACATCAACAATAAAATTAAGTACCGGACTTAGTATGACATATAAAAAATCTGAAAAATTTAATATATATTGGGACTCGGCTAACAAAAGATATGACGCTGATCCCTTGGATTATATCGCGATTGGATATGATAATAATAATCTTTTGAAAATAGAATTTGGAAATGGATTCTATGCAAAATATAATCTTTGGACAGAACGAGCTGTTGACGCTGCAAAAAATAGAATGGTGGAACATGGCTTAGAACTTTCGACAAAAAGTTTTGTCCTTGGAAATTTTAATACAAAGCTCTCTTATATTACAAAATTTAATAAGTATGATATAAATTATAAGGGAGAGACAAAGGGGGGAAACGGGGTAAATCCTGAAACTTTTAGCACAGGTTCAAACATAGATGCTTTTGGATATAATCAAGTGAGCTTAATTTCTTCTTACAAACTTTGGGAAGGAAGTTTTCCAATGTTGACCATTGCATACTCATTACAAACTTCAAATGTGGATGCGACTTCTGCAACAAAAGCTGGAACAAAACCGGGGCAAGTAACTCAAGACGACACATATTTATACGCAGAATTATATTGGGATATTCCTCTGACTGCTTCAACAAATTTGAATCTAGATATTTGGGCGGCACATGGAAAAGTTAAACCAGCCAGTAATGCTCCAAGTGGAACGAAAGATAAAAATTCTGCAGATTATTATTTAACGGTTGGATACACTTATAATTTCTAAAAAAAAATAAAAACTTCAAATATTAAAAATATTTTAAATTTTTTTATCTCGTTTTATATTTATGCATAAAATATTCTTGCAATTTTTCATTAAATTTAGTAGTATATTAAGAATATATTTTTAAAATTAGGAGTGAGAATTATGTATAAGTCAAAACTTGGAATCATCGAAACAGAAATTGCCATAAAAAAGTTGAAGAATTTTTTTGAGGAAGAACTTTCAAAAAATTTGAATCTTACAAGAGTATCGGCTCCACTTTTTGTAAAACCAGAGTCTGGTCTTAATGACGATTTGAACGGAGTAGAAA
>JBOFDW010000058.1:0-5691 GCA_051647385.1 Fusobacteriaceae bacterium | reverse complement strand
GAAGAATTAGCCAACGAAGAATATAGAATTGGAATTGCTTTGTCGGGTCGACCTGAGAGAAGTATTTGGAATCCAAAATCTGAGGCGTACGATTTTTATTCGCTAAAAGGTTATGTAGAAATTCTTTTTGATAGACTTGGCGTTGCAAAATATAATTTGGTAAGAACCGCAGATAAAAATTTTCACTCAGGTCGAGCAGTTGATGTGAGCATAGGAAAAGATTTGATTGGGACATTTGGAGAAATTCATCCAGACCTTGCGGAAAAATTGGACATAAAAAAAGAGCGAGTTTATTTTGCCGAATTTAATTTGACTTCACTGCAAAAATATATGAGCAAAAAAATTAAGTACGAGCGAATTGTAAAATATCCAGAAGTTACAAGAGACCTTGCGATAATTCTTGACGACTCAGTTTTTGTTGGGGACATGATGAACGAGATAAGAAAAACTTCGAGCTACGTTGAGTCGGTAAATATTTTTGACGTTTATAAAGGGTCAAATATTCCAGCAGGAAAAAAATCTGTGGCGATTTCTTTTGTGCTGAGAAATAAGTTGGCGACTTTGGAAGAAAAAGAAATTACAGAAGTTACTGAGAAAATTTTAGCAGTTGTGAACCAAAAATTTGGCGGAAAAATAAGTAAAGATTATTTCGAATCAGAGGTATAAAAGTTTAGATATTAAAATAAAAAATGGTGATGGAGAAATTAGGCAGATATGAAACTTATAGTTGGGCTCGGAAATCCGGGCGAAAAATATATGCGGACTCGGCACAATATCGGATTTGATATTGTTGATATTTTGGTGCATGAAGTTGGCGGGTCAACTTACAGAGAAAAATTTCAAGGGTTAATTTCTGAGAAAGAAATTCGGACAGAAAATAATTACTCGGAGAAAGTTTATTTTTTGAAGCCACAAACTTTTATGAATTTGAGTGGGGACAGTATTTCTGCTGCCACAAATTTTTACAAAATAAATACGCAAGACATAATTATAATTTATGACGATATGGCTTTGCCTCTTGGAAAAATTCGGATAAAAGATAAGGGGAGCTCGGGTGGTCATAACGGAATGAAATCTATAATTGCACATCTCGGGGAAAATTTTCCGAGGCTTCGGTGTGGGATTGGGTCGCCACCTCCAGCAGAAAAAGGGAGCGTAGATTTTGTGCTTGGGAGATTTCGGAAAGAGGAGCAGGAGTTCGTGGACAAAATGTCGGATGATTCTGTTGAGGCACTAAAAGATTTTATAAATAATATGAGCCTAGAAAATTTGATGCAAAAATATAATGGCAAGTAAAAAAGTTCTCCTAGAAAAAATCTAGGGGAACTTTTTTTGTTGAGAGAAGATTATTTTATATATATTTTTATTTGATGTAAAATATTTTTGATGATTTTTAAAATCGAAGTATAGATTCAAACTTTATCTTGTTATTTTCTAAAATATGGTGTAACATATTTGTAGTAAGAAGATCTAGTCGGAGACTACGACTAAGGAAAAAAATAAATGTCATAAAGAAGATAAATTCTTACGTTAAAGAGCCTCTGCATGGAGGCTTTTTAATTTTCCAAGGGAGAGTAAAAATTCTACGTTGCAATATTTTCATAAAGAATTGGAATTATAAAAAAAGTAGCTCCTCGTAAAATTTACGAGGAGTTTTTTTGTGGGATTATTTTTTCAAAAGTTCTGGATGTTCTTTTAAAAGACGCTTTTTATTTTCTATTGCTTTTTCAAAATCAGGGTTTATTTCTAAAGCTTTATTGTAATCGACAAGAGAATATTTATAATTTTGTAATTTTTCATATACCAATCCCCTAGTATTATAAACATTAGAATAATCTGGATTCAATTCAATGGATTTATCACAATCGTTCAAAGCTGCTGACAAATAATGATGGTTTACTTCTGCTTGAATACCAAGACGATATTTTGCGTAAGCCCTATTTGAGTATCCAACAAAATAATTTGGATTTAAATTGATAGCTTTATCAGAATATTCAATAGCCTCTTTATATTTTTCTAAGCCAGAAAGGGCAGGTGGTAGATTGAGAAAAGACCACCAAGATCGTGGACTCTTTTTTATTGCGTCATTAAATTTTTCTATTGCGTCATCATATTTTTTTTCAAAAACGTTTAATATTCCTTTACAATTTAGAACTGTAGTACTATCCTCATTATTTTCATTACTACGAATAACTTTTTCATAATCTTTTTTTGCCTTATCTTTCTCTTGAGTATCCCAATATGAACATCCTCTTATGAAGAGGGATTCAAAATATTCTTCACATTCAGTCTGCTTATTTTTTTCAAATTGTTTAATAGCTTCAGTAAGATATTTTATTTTATCATTTCCATTAGAAGTATAATAGCCTAGATAAAAATAAATTAAACCCAATTTATTTTTGTATTCAGAATTTTTTGTAAGCTCTTCAAGTGCATCAACTTTTTCAGAAGGAATATTTTTATTGATAGCTAGACTCAATTTCAAATTGAAATCAAATCCTTTTAATTTATCTTCAAATTTTTCTTGGTTGTCTTTATAATCTTTTTCATTTTTAAAAAACTGGAATCCAACAAAAAATAAAGAAAAACCTAAAATAGTTGTTGCAAACCACTGAATAAAATCGAGCTCTTTTTCTACTCGAGTTATAGTTTTTTCGTAAAATAATTTTGCATCCTCATAATTATTTTGCTCAGAGATAAATTTTTTTAGAGCTTCATTATCTTTTATATTTTCAACTGAAATTGTAGGGTGAACTTTTCTAAGAGCTTCAACTTTATTTTCAAGTGTTTGACTTCTTCCGATAAAAAAAGCCAAGGCAATAGATAACACCAAGATAGCAATATTTTTCTTCATAAAAATTCAAACCCTCCCACAAAAATATTTTGCTCTTAAAAAATTTCTATACTGTTGTAATTTCTTTTTCTTTTTTCGCAAGAATCTCGTCAAGAAGTTTAATCATGTTGTCAGTTAATTTTTGCCCTTCTTCTTCATATCTTTTTAAATCGTCCTCAGAAATTTCCTTCTCCAATTTTTTCAAATGGTTGTTGAGGTCCTTCCGAATATTTCTGATTGCAATTTTTCCTGCCTCAGCTTCTGTCTTGGCAAACTTCACGTACTCTTTTCTTCTGTCAGCAGTAAGTTCCGGCAACATTAATCTTATAACTTTTCCGTCATTGTTTGGAGTGAGTCCAATATTTGATCCCATAATCGCTTTCTCAATTTTTGGAATAACAGTTTTGTCCCAAGGGTCAACGATCAAAAGTCTTGCCTCTGGAGCAGACACAGTCCCAACTTGGTTGAGCGGAGTTTCTGTTCCATACATTTCTACTTTTATTCCATCAAGCATTGAAACATTTGCACGACCAGCTCTGATTGTTGCAAATTTACTTTTCGTTGCCTCAATACTTTTTTCCATTTTTTCTTTTGCTTCATTAATTAATTTTTTACCAGGCATATACTTTTCCTCCTAAATTTTTTGTATTAGTCTTCAACCACCATAGTCCCAATTTTTTCACCGAGCATAACTCGAACGATATTTCCTTCCGTCACAGAATCAAAAACCAAAATTGGTAATTTATTTTCCCTGCAAAGTGAAATTGCCGTTGCGTCCATGACCTTCAGCTCTTTATTCAAAACTTCTCCGTAAGTTATTGTATTATATTTTTTTGCGTCTTTAAATTTCGCAGGGTCTTTGTCATAAATTCCGTCAACTTTTGTTGCCTTCATAACTATGTCGGCGCTAATTTCTATTGCTCGAAGTGCTGCCGCAGTATCGGTTGTAAAATATGGATTTCCAGTTCCAGCTCCAAAAATAACTATCCGACCTTTTTCAAGATGTCTTTGAGCTCTTCTTTTTATAAAAGGCTCAGCTATTTTTTCCATCTCGATTGCTGTTAAGACTCTTGATTGTACTCCCAATCTTTCAATTGCATTTTGTAGTGCCAAAGAATTTATAACTGTCGCCAACATTCCCATGTGGTCTCCAGTAACTCTGTCAATTCCTTGTGATGAACCAGACAAACCTCTGAAAATATTTCCACCGCCAATTACAACTGCAACTTCCACCCCAAGTTCTTTAACTTCTTTTATTTGCTTTGCATAAGATGCAATTACATCTGAAGAGATTCCAAATTCTTGGTCACCCATTAAAGCCTCACCGCTAAGTTTCAATAGTACCCTTTTGTAAATAGATTTTTTCATTAAAACCTCTCCATTCGCACCAACGTGCAATTTTTACGTATTTATTTTTTCTCAAAAAAATGAGGCGACTAATGACCCGATCATTAGCCCTCCTCACTATTTTTTCTATGCTTTAAGTTGAGCTGCAACTTCCGCTGCGAAGTCTACTTCTTCTCTTTCTATTCCATCTCCAACTTTATATCTCTTGAAAGAAACAACTTTAATGTCACCTGCATATTGTGCAACAGTTTCTTTTCCTTCTGCCTTAACAAAAATTTGTTCCACTAGACAGTTATCCTCATAAAATTTATTCATTTTTCCGAGCAAAATCTTTTCGATAATTTGAGCTGGCTTTCCTTCTGACTCCAATTGTTTTCGAGAAATTTCTTTCTCTCTTTCAAGGTCATTGGTTGTAACTTCTTCTCTTGAACAATAATTTGGATCCATAGCTGCAACATGCATTGCAATATCTTTTGCCTTGGAAATATTTTTGTCGTTAGCCTCACCAGTAAGCTCAACTATTACTCCAAGTTTTCCACCCAAGTGGTTGTATGTTGTAACAAATCCAGAAGTAGAAACTTTCTCAAATCTTCTAAGATTCATGTTCTCACCAATTTTTGCAATAAGATCTGTTATAGCAACTGCGACAGTTCTCCCTTTTTCGATTTCAGCATTATTCAAATCTTCTATGGATTTTATATTCGAGTTATTCAAAACTATCTCAACAAGTTTTTGTCCGAAAGCTTTGAACTCAGGATTTTTTGCAACGAAATCTGTCTCAGAATTAAATTCAAGAACAACAGCAGTTTTGTGATCAGGTGAGACACCTTCAAATATTAATCCTTCTGCTGCAACACGTCCAGCTTTTTTTGCTGCCTTCGCAATCCCTTTTTCTCTTAATAAGTCTATTGCTTTTTCAATATCTCCATTCATTTCAGTAAGTGCTTTTTTGCAATCCATCATCCCAGCACCAGTTCTCTCTCTCAACTCTTTAACCAAGCTTGCTGATATTTCAGCCATTTTTATTCCCTCCTATAAATGAAACCTAAAATAATTTTCAGGTCTTAAGTTTATTTTTGTGTGAATAATTTTGCGAAAATTTTTTATAATACTGGAGCAACAACTTCATCAGCCAAAGTTTTTTCTTCAGCAGGAATAGCCTCTCCTATAATTTCTCCGATTGGAGTAAGAAATTCTTTTCCTTTGCTTCCTTCGATTATAGCATTAGCCATAACTGTTGATATCAAAATTACAGATCGGATTGCGTCATCATTTGCAGGAATAGGATAAGTTATTAAGTCAGGATCTGCGTTTGTATCTAGCATTGCAAAAACTGGTATCCCTAAGTTTGCTGCTTCAACAACTGCAAGCGTCTCTTTTTTAACGTCAACAACAAATATTGCTGCTGGAGCTTTTTCCATATCTTTTATTCCACAAAGATTTTTTGAAAGTTTTCCCATCTCTTTTCTAAAATTTGCCGCTTCTTTTTTTGTGTAAGCAGAATCTAAAGT
>JBOFDW010000057.1:0-6064 GCA_051647385.1 Fusobacteriaceae bacterium | reverse complement strand
TAGCAATAAAAATTGTGTATAAGAAAAAATTTTACAAGAAAATGAAGAGTCGAAATATTTCTACTCTCTTTCTTTTTTTATGAGCCCTTAATACATATTTGGATTGACAAAAATTTAAAATTAATATATAGTTATATTTATACTAAAATAAATTTTTATGGTTACGAATTTTGAAAAAATAATTTTTTGGATTGGATGTGATAAAGTGTTTTATTATATATTAAAAAGGGTTTGGATAAGTTTGGTGAGCTTGCTCATCGTGACGACGTTAGTTTTTTTCTTGCTACGACTAATGCCAGGCGGACCTTTTGACGGAGAGAAAGCTTTACCTCCTTCAATAAGACGAGCCCTAGAGGTCAAGTTTGGAATGGACAAGCCTATGATAGTTCAATACAAAAATTATGTTGAGAACCTTCTAAAAGGCGATTTGGGTTCTAGCATAAAGCGAGAAGGTCGTACGGTGAACTGGATTATCGGATACTCTTTTCCTGCTTCGGCAAAATTGGGAGCAGTTGCAGTATCGCTGGCACTTATTGTTGGAATTTTGCTCGGTATGATTGCGGCAAATTATTTTGGCAAGTGGCCAGATTCACTTTGTATGTTCATCTCAACTCTTGGTGTCACTATCCCGAGTTTTGTGAGTGGAGTTTTCCTCATGTACTTTTTGGGTGTTCAACTAAAATTGTTGCCTATTACAGGGTTAAGGTCTCCAGCGGCTTTTATTATGCCGTCAATTGCTCTCTCTGGATATTCAATAGCATTTATTTCAAGGTTGATTCGCTCAAAACTTATTGAAGTTATGAAGTCAGATTATATAAGAACAGCTAGGGCTAAAGGGCTTAGTCGTAACAAAATTTTGGTGAAACATGCACTAAGAAATACTTTGATACCAGTGATAACATATCTTGGTCCTCTTATTGCTGGAGTTTTGACAGGAAGTTTTGTTGTGGAAAGAATTTTTGCCATACCTGGACTTGGTAGTGAATTTGTTACTACTATTACAAATCGAGACTACACAGTTATAATGGGCGTAACTATTTTTTACAGTGCCTTCTTGATGGCGTGTAACTTGATAGTGGATATTTTATATGTATTGATAGACCCGAGAATAAAGCTTGATAATTAATTTTTTTAATATTATTTAATTAATAACTTAATAAACGAAAAAAAACTATAAGGTTGTGAATATATAATGGAAAAAACTCTGGATTTTAATTTTGTTAAAAAAGAGGATCGTTTCAACGAGTCAATAAAGAGGGCAAGTTTTACCTTCAGGCAAGATGTTTGGAGGAAGCTCAAGAAAAATAAACTGTCTATTATAGGGCTTTGCTTTATAATGATTATGTTGCTTGGCGCAATTTTTGTGCCAATATTTTCAAGCTATAATGTTGTATCAAACGACCTTCAGTCAACAAATAATTTTCCAAGTATGATACATTTCTTTGGAACAGACGCACTTGGTCGTGATATTTTTGTTAGGGTAATGTACGGAGCTCGTTATTCTCTTTCTATTGCGTTCTTGGCTTCTATATTAAATCTTTTTATTGGGGTAGCTTATGGAGGTCTGTCTGGATATATAGGCGGAAAAGTTGACATGATAATGATGCGGATAGTTGACATCATTTATTCTGTGCCAATGACAATTTATGTAATACTTATAATGGTAGCTTTTGAGAAGGGCGGATTTCTAAATATAGTTTTCGCACTGGCGATATCTTATTGGATAGGGATGGCTCGAATTGTTCGGGCAGAAATTTTGCAACTAAAAGAGCAAGAATATATTCTTGCAGCAAAAACTATTGGCTCGTCAAATCGAAGGATTTTGTTCAAGCATTTGATACCAAATTGTATGGGGTCAATAATTGTTACCCTTACTTTACAAATTCCATCAGCAATATTTACCGAGGCTTTCTTGAGTTTCATCGGGCTTGGAATTTCTCCACCAGCAGCTTCATGGGGAACTCTTGCCAATGACGCACTGGACGCTTTTAGATTATATCCTTTTGTGCTAATATTCCCAACAGCAGCAATTTGTCTGACTATACTTTCGTTCAATCTTTTTGGCGATGGACTTAGAGATGCGTTAGATCCCAAGGTGAGAAAGTAGATGAGCGAGAATATGAATAAAAATATGAGCAAAAATATTAACAAAAATAATAATACAAATAAAAAATCAAGTGAAAAATTATTGGAAGTTAGAAATCTTAAGACTTCTTTTGATACACACTTTGGAAAAGTACAGGCTGTCCGAGGTGTAACTTTTGATTTGAACAGAGGCGAAGTTATTGGAATCGTTGGAGAATCTGGTAGTGGAAAAAGTATTACCATGATGTCTATCATGAAACTTCTTGAAGAAAACGGAGACATTCACGATGGCGAAATAATATTTGACGGTCGAGATATAAAAAATCTCTCAGAAAGTGGAATTAACAAAGTTCGAGGGAATGAAATTTCCATGATATTTCAAGACCCCATGACTTCGTTGAATTTACTTTTACCAATCGGCGAGCAAATTATTGAGCCACTCATGGAGCATAAAAATTTTACGAGAAAAGCTGCCTATGCAGAAGGGATAAGTTTACTAAAGGCAGTTGGAATTCCTGCACCAGAATCACGGATGAAGCAATACCCACACGAGTTTTCTGGTGGAATGAGACAGCGGGTTATGATTGCAATGGCACTTGCTTGTCGCCCAAAACTTTTGATAGCAGATGAACCAACAACAGCACTTGATGTTACGATACAAGCTCAAATTCTTGACCTCCTAAAAAAAATCAAAGAAAATAACGGTGCGTCAATAATTTTGATAACTCATGACCTTGGAGTTGTTGCTGATATTTGTGATAGAGTAAATGTTATGTATGGTGGAATAATTGTTGAGCAGGGAACTAAGCGAGATATTTTTTATAATTCGAGGCATCCATATACTCTTGGGCTTTTGAAAAGTGTTCCAAACCCTGTTAGAAACGAGAAAGAAAAGTTGAAGCCAATACCAGGGACTCCACCAGACTTGTTGAATCCACCTGTTGGTTGCCCGTTCTATCAAAGATGTGAGTATGCAATGGGAGTTTGCGAAAAAAATATGCCAAAACTAGAGGAAATAAATTCAGGTCATAATGCTGCTTGCTGGTTAAATGATCCTCGAGCAAAATCTCAAGTGGAGACAATCAAAAAGCGTGGTGAAAAATTTGGCAAATAAAAATACTAAAGAAAATAATAGAGAAAATTTTATAGTAATAAAAGATTTATGCAAACATTTTGATCAGAAGAAAAAATTGTTCTCCAAAGAAAAAAGGATTTTAAAAGCTGTTGATGGAGTTAGCTTAGAAATAAAAAAAGGCGAAACACTAGGACTTGTTGGAGAGTCTGGTTGTGGAAAAACTACATTAGGTAGAACACTTATAAAACTTTATGAGCCAACAAGCGGTGAAATTATTTATAACGGGCAATCTCTCACGCATTTATCTTTCAAGGAAATGTTGCCATTTAGAAAAAAAATTCAGATGATATTTCAAGACCCATACGCCTCTTTAAATCCAAGACAGACTATCGGAGATATTGTTGGAGAGCCGATGAGAATCCACGAATTATATCATGAGAGTGAAATACCAAATAAAGTCTTGGAAATTTTGGAGCTTGTAGGTTTGGACTCATCACACATGAGCAGATACCCTCACGAATTTTCTGGTGGGCAAAGGCAAAGAGTTGGGATAGCGAGAGCGCTTGCAGTGAACCCAGAATTTATAGTTTGTGATGAACCTATATCGGCACTAGACGTTTCCATCCAAGCTCAAATAGTAAACATGTTGGAAGAATTACAGGAAAAACTTGGGCTTACATATTTATTTATAGCTCATGATTTATCCATGGTAAGACACATTTCAAATAGAGTTGGGATTATGTATCTTGGTCGTCTAGTTGAACTTTCCACCAGCGACGAAATTTATAATAATCCTCTTCATCCATACACTAAGGCTTTGCTTTCTGCAATACCAATACCTGACCCAGATATGTCAGAGAAAAGAAAGAGAATTATTTTGGAGGGAGATATTCCTACTCCAATAAATCCACCGCCTGGATGTAGGTTCAAATCAAGATGTCCTTATGCCATGGATGTTTGCCAAAGTATAGACCCTGAGCTGAAAGAAATTTCATCAGGTCATAAAGTAGCTTGTCATTTGTATTAGAATATATATAAAATAAAATTAAGGGAGTTGATATTTATGAAAAAGTTTTTAGTAGTAGTTACATCTTTTTTACTTTTAGTGCTTTTTGTAGTTGGTTGTGGTAAGAGCGGTTCTGGTAGTGCTCAAAGAGTTACACTTAATATTGGAGGAGATCCAAAAACTATTGACCCACAAAAAAATACAACTGTTGAGGGTACGGATATTACAGTTGCTGTTTTTGAAGGTCTTTACAGTGGAAGTAAGAATGGAAATCCTGTTCCTGCAGTTGCGGAATCGGTAAAGATTTCTAAAGATGGAAAAGTTTATACTTTCAAACTCAGAAAAGATGCCAAATGGTCTGATGGAAAACCTGTTACAGCACAAGATTTTGAGTATACTTTCAAAAGAGGAGCAGACCCAGCAACTATGGCTGAATATGCTTATCAATTTTTCTATATAAAAAATGCAGAAAAGTTTAATCAAGGAAAAGCAAGCAGAGACGATGTTGGAGTAAAATCTCTTGATGATTATACACTTCAAGTTACTCTTGAAAATCCAACTCCATATTTTTTAGGGTTAGTTGGGCAAGCAGTTTATTATCCAGTGCGAAAAGATATCGTGGAAAAAGATCCAGAAGGTTGGACTCTTAAAGCTGAAACTTTTATAGGAAATGGACCATTTAAAATGGTGAAAATTGCTCCAAAAGAAGGGTTCGAATTTGTTAAGAACGAAAATTATTGGGATAAAGCTAATGTAAAACTTGATGAATTAAAATTTACAACAATAGCAGATGAAAATACTTACCTTAACGCATTTAAAAAAGGTGAGATAGATGTATTTGATACACCTCCTTTAGCTGAAATTCCAAACTTATTAAAAGATGGTACGGCTAAATTAAATCCTTATTTGGCAAGTTATTTTTATGCTGTAAATGTATCAGGAAAAAATGTTCCTCCAGAAGTTGCAAAATTTTTGGGAAATGCAAAAGTTAGAAGAGCCTTGGCTTTAGCAATAGATAGAAAAATGATAGTAGAAGAAGTTTTACGTGGAGGGCAAATTCCAGGAACAAGTTTTGTTCCAAAGGGGATAGTATCTTCAGACGGAAAAGAATTTACGACTAAACAATATTTTAGTCCTACTGGAAATGTTCAGGAAGCTAAAAAACTTTTAGCAGAAGCTGGATATGGAGACGCAAAAAAAATGCCAACTATTTCAATTAAATATAACACGCTAAGTTCACATGCTACAGTTGCACAAGCTATACAAGATATGTGGAAAAAGAATTTAGGTGTTAATACAGAGTTGAAACAAGAAGAGTGGGCGGCATTCATAAGTTCAAGAGTTGGTCAAAATTATGAGGTTGCAAGACATGGATGGACAGCTGATTATAATGACCCAATGACTTTCTTAGATCTGTGGGTATCATCAGGTGGTAACAATGACGCAAAATATAATAGCCCAGCTTATGATAAATATATAAAAATGGCTAAGAGTGAATCTAACGCAACAAAGAGAACAAAACTTCTTCACGACGCGGAAGATGTCTTGATGAAAGATATGCCAATAATTCCACTTTATTATTATACAAGAGTTGTTTGTGCTAATCCAAAAGTTAAAAATTGGTACCTATCTCCTTTAGGGGAATATAATTTCAAAAATGCTTACGTTGAAGTAGCAGCAAAATAAAATCAATTAAAAAAATTCAGCAAAGAGGTTGACCAAATTTTTGGTCATCCTCTTTGGTGTTATGATATAAAATGTGACAGATTTTCTCTTTCGTATTATGTTAAAATATAATATGAAAGAGGAGTTGTTAAATTATGGAAAGAAAAATTTATGACGATGAATTTAAAAAAGAAATTGTAGAATTAGTAACATCTAAAACAAAAACAACAGCC
>JBOFDW010000056.1:0-1952 GCA_051647385.1 Fusobacteriaceae bacterium | reverse complement strand
ACAAGATTCATGTTATCATTTTTTAGCATTCCGATTGCTGCATGAATGATTGTTTTACTAGAATAAACATCTTCATGCTTAGATAATATTTTGCATATAATTTCACGCTTATTAATTTCTAAAACTTCGAGCATGTACTCAAAATTTTCTCCATCAACTGCCCTAATTTTTTCCTCGCATTTTATACGGAAAGAATTTTTCAGATGATTTATGTCTGACGGCTCTCTTATAATTACTCGCTCAGAATTTTCATCTATAATATTAATATCTTTTCTACTAATATTATTCTGGCTTAATTTTTTTTCACTGTTTATCACAATGCTAATCACTTTAGATCACCAAGCAACTGTTGATTTTTTACCAAATCATCCAATGTTGTTTTTTTCAAAATACTTACCATCGCATTATCAAGTTGACACCAAATACATTCTCCGTCACAACCATTTTCATTGCAACTACTCTCTCCGTCTCCGCCTTCATTGCAGTTGATGACTTTTTCCTCTTCGTCGAGTACACGAAAAAGTTCATAAAGATTTACGTCTTTAGGTTCTTTCGTCATTTTATATCCGCCGTTGGGTCCTCTTTTTCCTTCAATAATATTTTCGTTTTTTAGACGAAAAAGAATTTGCTCAAGATATTGCATGGAAATATTTTCAGCCTCCGAAACTTCTTTGATTCTCACAAGCTTCCCTTTTTTTGATTCTTCCACAATATATTTGAGTGCCTTAATCCCATATCTTACTCTGGTACTTACCCTCATCTTCTATTCCACCTCTACCTGTAAAGTATCTCTTAGCCTTTTCAGTAACAACTCTTCCTCTATTTGTTCTCTTGATGTATCCTATTTTTACTAGATATGGCTCGTAAACTTCCTCGATAGTTCTCTTGTCTTCTCCAAGCATGAGAGCCAAAGTTTCGATACCAACTGGACCTCCACCATAATTTTCAATAATAGACGTAATTATTTCTCTATCTAATTCGTCAAGCCCCAAATCATCAATACCTAAAATTTTCAGTGCTTCACGTGTATGTTCCAAATTTATTGAGCCGTCACCTTTTATATCACAATAGTCCCTCACTCTTTTTAAGAGTCGGTTGGCTATTCTTGGAGTACCTCGACTTCTTGAAGCTATTTCTTTTGCACTTTCTTCCTCAATTTTTACGCCAAAAATTTTAGCTCCTCTTTCTATTATCTCACAAATTTCTTTCTCGTTATAATAAGTCATCTTATGGGTCACACCAAACCTGTCCCTCAAAGGTGCACTGAGCAGTCCTGCTCTTGTTGTTGCTCCTATGAGAGTAAACTTTGGCAACTCGATTCTTATCGATCTGGCAGACGGACCTTTCCCGATTATAATATCAAGCTCGCCGTCTTCCATTGCTGGATACAAAATTTCTTCCACAGAAGTATTTAGTCTGTGGATTTCATCTATAAACAAAATATCATTTTCTTCTAGTGACGTCAAAATGGCAGCCAAATCTCCTGCCTTATCAATTATTGGACCAGAAGTTATCTTTAAACTTGATCCCATCTCTGTTGCGATGACTCCAGCAAGAGTTGTCTTGCCAAGACCTGGCGGACCGTAAAGCAAAATGTGATCTATTGCACTGCCACGTTTTTTTGCAGCACGAATATATATGTCCATTTTTTCTTTAAGCAATTTTTGACCGATATAGTCAGACATTTTTTTAGGACGTAGAGTTTTTTGTATCTCTGCTTCATTTTGAATTTCTTCAGGTGCTAAAATTCTCTCCTCCACTTTAATGGCTCCTTAAATAAAAATAGTTATGATGACTTGTACTCCTCCGATTATTGCACCAAGAATAGCCCCCACCACTTCGATGTGTCTAAACTCAGTTTTCGCAAGAGTCAAAGTTATTTTCTCTAATTCTTCTAGGGAAAATGCGTCCACATTTTTTACGATAATTTCTTCCATGTTCACATTTTTTTC
>JBOFDW010000055.1:0-8403 GCA_051647385.1 Fusobacteriaceae bacterium | reverse complement strand
TCTCAGTCATAACTTTTTGCTCAAGTTTAAATTTATCATACATGGCATTTCCATAATTTGTAGCTTCTTTTATTTCTTTTAAAGTTATATCTTTATAAAATTTTGAAAAATATTCAAAAGCTTTTTTTGGAAAATCTTTATTTTGAATATCAAAATATGGATTCATAAAATTAAAAGATTTTAGTTCGTCAACATTATTTTCGATTAGTTCTGGATAATATGCAACAACTGGACAATTAAAACTATCATCTACATATTTTTTTTCTTTGTAATTATAAACTAGTATTGGATAAAAAATATTTTTGATATCTTTTTTTATTAAACTTTCTATATGACCGTGAACAATTTTTGCTGGATAACAAACTGTATCTGACGGAATTGTTTCTTGCCCGCTAAAATAAAGATCTTTGTTTGATTTTCCAGACAAAACTATTTCAAAACCTAAGTCATTAAAAAATGCATTCCAGAAAGGATAATTATCAAAAAAGTTTAAGACCATTGGAATCCCAATTTGACCTCGTGGTGCATTTTGTAAAGTTGGCAAATTCATAAGTGCATCATATTTTGTAGTAAACATATTTGGAACTTTAGTATTTTTTGAGCCACCAACTCCTCGCTCACATTTATTCCCACTTGTAAAAACTTTATTTTCTTCAAAAATATTTATAGTTAATAAACATTTATTGCTACAAAGTTCACAAGTTACGTTCTTACTTTTATTTGTAAAGTTTAATAATTTTGCTAAAGATACCGTATTTTTTGCCTCAGCAGTTTTTTCTTTTGCTATGAGAGCACATCCAAACGCTCCCATTATTCCAGCAATGTTTGGTCTTATAACTTCTCTTTTCATTTCTTTTTCAAACGATCTAAGAACAGCGTCATTATAAAAAGTTCCACCTTGAACAACTATATTTTTACCAAGAAGAGCAGGATTAGTTATTCTTATAACTTTATATAAAGCATTTTTTACAACCGACATAGAAATTCCAGCAGAAATATCTCCAACTGTTGCTCCCTCTTTTTGCACTTGCTTTACACTGGAGTTCATAAATACTGTACACTTAGTTCCTAGTGAGGCAGGATTTTTAGCAAATAATCCCAACTTAGAAAAAGATATAACATCGTATCCTAAAGATTTTGCAAATGTTTCTATAAAAGATCCACAGCCAGATGAACAAGCTTCATTAAGCATTATAGAATCCAACGCATTATTTTTTATCTTGAAAGATTTTATATCTTGTCCGCCGATGTCTATTATATAATCTACATCTGGATTAAAAAATGATGCAGCTTTATAATGGCAAATAGTTTCTACATATCCAAAACTTATATCAAAAGCTTTTGCTATCATTTCTTCGCCATATCCAGTGACACAAGAAGATACAACTTGAATTCTATCTCCACATTTATGAAGCAAATCTATTAATTGAGTTCGTATAACATCAAGTGGATTTCCTTTGTTTGAAGAATAAAAAGAATATAGAATTTCGCTTTTTTCATTTATCAAAACTATTTTTGTTGTAGTAGAACCCGCGTCAATTCCTAAATATGCATTCCCGCTATAAGAATTTATATCTATTGATTCAACTTTATATTTTTCATGACGATTAATAAATTCTTTATATTCTTCTTCGTCTCTAAAAAGAGGATCGAGTCTTTCTGTTACTTCTATTTCTTTGTGAGTATTTTTTAAAGCATTCATTATTTCTTCGTAACTTTTTGCTTTAAATTCCAAAGATTCTAACGCTGCACCAATTGCAACATAAAATTGGGCATTATCTGGAAATATAATTTCTTCGTCAGCTAATTTTAGAGTACGCACAAAAGCTTTTCTAAGTTCTGATAAGAAAAATAATGGTCCGCCCAAAAACGCAATATTTCCTTTTATTTTTCTTCCTTGAGAAAGTCCAGCAATAGTTTGATTCACAATTGCTTGCATAACACTTGCCGCTAAATCTTCTTTTCTTGCTCCCTGATTTAAAAGAGGCTGAATATCACTTTTGGCAAATACGCCACATCTTGAAGCTATGGGATAAATTCTTGTATAATTTTTTGCCATCTCATTTATTCCATTTGAATCTGTGTCAAGAAGCACAGCCATCTGATCTATAAATGCTCCAGTTCCTCCAGCACAAGAACCATTCATTCTTTGCTCAATACTTTTTCCAAAAAAAATAACCTTGGCATCTTCTCCACCAAGTTCTATAACTACATCAGTCTTTGGAATAAATTTATGAACTGCACTTGTTGCTGCAACAACTTCTTGTACAAAATCAAGTTCCGTTATCTCTGCAAGACCAATCCCTGCACTCCCAGCAAAAGCTATTGTACATTCTTCGTTTCCTATTAAATCTTTTACTCCGCCCAAAACTTCAACCAAAGTTTCTTTTACTTTTGCATTATGACGTCTATAATCTTTAAAAATAATCTCGTCATTATGAAGCACCAAAACTTTAATTGTTGTTGAACCTGCGTCTACTCCTATGTTAAAAATAATAATACACCTTTCCCCTTCTAATTTTTCGCTCTAATAATATTTTAATTGTTGATTTTATAATAATATTCTTTTCTGAACACATCTTAAATTATATTATAAAAAAAATAATATTGCAATAGGTACATTTTTTTTTGTATTGCCTTTCTCAAAAATATATAGTATACTACTTTTCAGAGAGTATTTTTATAAGAATTAATTTCAAAAATTAATTTGAGCTTAAAAAATAAGTTTTAGAAATATTAAAAATATATTTATATTTATATTTGATTAAATATTTAAGATTAAAATATTAAAAAATTAAAAATTTAATTAAAAAAAATAAAGTTAATAAAATTATTATTTTGAGGAGAGATTTATTTTGATAAAATATTGCGAAAAATTATTAATAAAATATCAAAGATTTATAAAGTTTGGTATCGTTGGAGTTTCAAATACTTTTATAGGTCTTGCGATTTATTATATTCTTGTAAAATTTTCTGTAAACTATCAAGTGGCAAATTTTATTGGCTTTATAATTGCCGCCTTAAATAGTTATTATTGGAACAGTAAATATGTATTCAAAAAAAAATACAGTCATAAAGATATTATAAAGTTTTATATTGTAAATTTTATAACTTGGGGCACAAGTATTTTATTATTATTTATTTTTATTGAAATTTTAAATATTTCAAAATATATTGCTCCACTTTTAAACCTATTTATAACTGTTCCAGCAAATTATCTCATGTCAAAATTGTGGACTTTTCGGGACTAGTTTTTTTCTCTCTAAACTTTTTTCTATAATCTACCGTCAAAAATTACATTGTGACTCTTGAAAAAAAAATCAAAAGATGATATAATGCAAGAGTGTATAATTAATTTTAGGAGGGAAACTAGATTGAATATTGAATCAAAGTTGTTAAAGAAAATTATTGTGGCTGTGGTAGCCGCTGTTGTAATCGTTCTTGTTGTGCTTTTTGCCACTGGAACATTCAGCCAAAAAGATGTAGCGTTTAAAATTAACGGTAAAAAAGTTTCATCGGTAGAAGTTGTTACAATGAGAAATCAAATCATTGGAACTTTACCTCAGAACAGACCATTAGAAGTAAGTAACTTAATGGTAAATACTATTGCAGTAGACGGTGTTATTAATCAAACTTTAAGTTTGCAATATGCAAAAAGTTTGGGAGCAAAAGTAAGTAGCTCGGCAGTTAACAAAGAATACAACGTACAAAAAAATGGAATGCCTGACGCAGAATTTGAAAAAGCATTGGCAGGAAGAGGAATGACAGTTGCATCATTTAAAAACGAGTTGAAAAATAATTTGATAGCTCGTGAAATGATAAACGTTATTAAAAAAAGTACTCCTGTTACAGAAGAAGAAGCTCAACAATATTTCAATGCAAATCAAGCTCAATTTAACGGACAAAATTTTGCTGACTTAAAAGACAAAATAATTGACGGTATAAAAGAAGCCAGAGCTCAACAAGCTTATGTGATGGCTATTGAAAGTGCAAAACAAAGTATGAAGGTTGAAGTTATTAATCCTGAGTATGCACAAATTATTCCAAAGAATATTTATTCTTTAGACGGAATAATTGTTACTAATGGAAATTTTTACGCAAAAGTTTTAACTAATATGATTCAATCAGGTCTTAAAGAAGACGCTGCGATAAAAGCAACTCAAACTCAACTTCAAAACCAAATTAATATTGCAAGAATGGCTATGTCAAAAGGAGTTCAGATTGCTCAAAATGTCCAGCTTGATAGTAAGCTTGGATTATATCAGCAACAACTTGTAAATATTTACAAGCAAAATATTCCAGTTGATAAAAATAAATTAACAGATTTCTTTAATAAAAATAAAAACGGATATAATGTGCCTGCGACTTTAGCTGCAAATATTGCATTCATTCCGTATCAGGCTTCTGAGTCAGATGCAAAAGCTTCTCTTGCTCAAGCAGCTGAACTTTTGAAAAATACTACACCAGCAAATTTTGTTGCTAATGCAAAAAAATATTCTAAGGATGTAAAATCTGCCGCTAATGGTGGAGACCTTGGATGGATAAAAAAAGGTGTTATGTTTCCTGAACTTGAAAAAATAGCATTTGAAGCAGAAGTAGGAAAAGTTTATCCTCAAATTATTTCAACTCAACTTGGTAATAACATAATATTTATAAAAGATAGAAAAGAAGTGGATGGTGCTATGCAAGTTAATTTAGCACAAATATTTATTCCAAATGTCCCTTCAGAGGCAACTAAAAAAGCTATCCAAAATTTAGGAACAGAAATTTCTAGTAAACTTACAAATAATTCTATAAAATACGGTGAACTTAAGAAAAATTATTCTATTGTTGCTGTTGAAAATACTTATGGAAATATAAAAACTGACGGTTCAATTCCTGGTTTAGGTGTTAGCTTGAACTTAACTAAAAAATTATTCGAATCAAAACTTGGTGCTATTGAAACTGTTGCAACTGCTGAAGGAGTTTTCATCGCTCAAAAAGTTCAAGAGCAAAAGTTTGTGGCTGCTAATATAAATGATCCAATAGTTGCTGCAAGAGTTATGGATGATTATATGACAACAATTGCTGTTCAAAAAATCAATCAAGAGCTTCCAAAATTTGTTGAGCAAGATGCAAAAAATATTCAACAAAAAACTGCTCCTGCTCCACAAGCAAAATAAATCAAAATTATATTTTAAACTTATAAGTAAATATAAAAAATATCAAACAAAAGTATTTGGTGTCTAAACTTTGAAAGAAGTTGGCACCAATTTTTTTATCTATAATTTCTAAAGTATGATAAAATAAAAGAGCTGAAAAATTTTAAATATTTTTGATTTTTTAAATATTATATTTTTCAAATATTTTTATTTTTTTTTAAATATTCTAATATATATGGTGGTGCAAAAATTTTATGGAAAATAAATACGAAGTTATAATAGTTGGTGGAGGTCATGCCGGTGTTGAAGCTGCACTTGCAAGTGCTCGGCTTGGAAAAAAAACTGCCCTCATAACTTTATATCTCGATAATATTGGAATGATGTCATGCAATCCTTCCATCGGCGGACCTGGAAAAAGTAATTTGGTCTCTGAGCTTGACGTTCTTGGTGGAGAAATGGGAAAACATATTGACGAATATAATTTGCAACTAAAACATTTGAACACAAGTAAAGGACCAGCTGCAAAAATTACAAGAGGTCAAGCTGACAAATATAAATACAGAGTAAAAATGAAAGAGCTCTTGGAAAATACAAAAAATTTAGAAATTATACAGTCTTGCGTAGATGAACTTTTGGTGGAAAATAAAAAATGCTATGGTGTAATTTCAAATCTTGGTGTGAAATATTTTGCTGACGCTGTTGTATTATGTACTGGAACTTTTTTAAAAGGAAAAATAGTTATCGGCGACGTTAAATATTCTGCTGGACGTCAAGGGGAAAATTCTGCTGACAAATTATCTGACAGTTTGAGATTACACGGAATAAATATTGAGAGGTATCAAACGGCAACTCCGCCAAGAATTGACATGCGAACTGTTGATTTTTCTGTTATGGAAAAACTTTACGGTGAAGAAAATCCTGTTTATTTTTCTATCTTTACTCACAAAGAAAAAAATAATACTGTGCCAACTTGGTTGACTCATACAACAGAAAAAACTATTGAAGTCACAAAAAATTTGTTAAAATATTCTCCCATCGTGAGCGGAATAATTGAAACACATGGTCCTAGACATTGTCCGTCAATTGATAGAAAAGTTTTGAACTTTCCTGAGAAACATAAACACCAGATTTTTTTGGAACTTGAATCTGAAAACTCAAACGAATTATATGTTAACGGTCTCACAACAGCTATGCCACCATTTGTTCAAGACGAAATGTTGAAAACTATTACAGGTCTTGAGAGTGCAAAAATTATGAGATACGGTTATGCAGTAGAGTATGATTATGCACCTGCGTCGCAACTTTTTCCTAGTTTAGAATCTAAAAAAATTCAAAATTTTTTTTGTGCTGGTCAACTTAACGGAACTTCTGGATATGAAGAAGCTGCTGCTCAAGGATTTATTGCCGGGGTTAATGCTGTTCGAAAAATTTCTGGACAATCACCAATAATTATTGACCGAAGCGAAGGATATATAGGAGTTATGATTGACGATTTAATTCACAAAAAAACTCCAGAGCCTTATCGAGTTTTGCCTTCACGGGCAGAATATAGATTGACTCTCAGATTTGATAATGCTTTTATGAGACTTTTTCATCACACGTGTGAAATTAATTTGGTTTCTAAAGAGCGGCAAAATATTATGGAGCAAGCTATAACTGATATAAATAATGAAATAAATAAAATAAATAATCAAAGCGTTCCAATGAATATTGCAAATTTAATTTTGGAAAAAGTTGGAGAAGAGCAGAGATTATCCAAGGGAGTCAAAGCTTCAGATATTTTAAAATTTAAAAATGTTTCTTATAAAGATTTGGAAAATATTATAGAGCTTGGAAATTTTCAAGATTTTGTTATTAGTCAAATAGAAACCTTAATAAAATATGATGTATTTATTGAGCGGGAAAAAGAACAAATAAATAAATTTAAAAAGCTAGAGAATTTAAAAATTCCAGAAAACATAAATTATGATGAGATTCGAGGAATATCAAATATTGCCCGTTCTGGTCTCATGGAAGTTTCGCCGTTTTCAATCGGAGAAGCTTCACGGATTAGTGGAGTAACTGCAAATGATATTGCTCTTCTTATCGGGCAAATTTCTAAATAATAATTTTTAATTTTATTTTCTAAACACAAAAAAAAGAAGCAAAATATTTGCTTCTTTTTAATTTTATATTTTATTTATTTTTCTTAAATATTTAATTTTTTTATTTAATATAATATATTTTATTTTAAATTTATTATTTCCAAGAATTTAATTGGCTGTCCAAATCTTTTTTAGCTGATTCTAATCCTGCCATCAAATCTGCAATTATTTCAGAAACTGGCGCTTCTTTTTCTACCATAGCAGCGACTTGTCCTGCCATAACACTTCCGCCAATAACATCTCCATCAACAACAGCCGCTCGAAGTTTTCCTGCTCCAAGTTTTTCTATTTCTTCCCAAGGCACAGCAGTTTTTTCTAGCTCTTGAATTTGTTTTGAAAATTTATTTTCCAATACTCTAACTGGATGCCCACTGAAAACTCCTGTGACAACAGTCGATCTATCTTTAGCTTTTAATACAACGTTTTTATAATTTTGATGAACTGTACATTCATTTGCAGTTATAAAAATTGTTCCACATTGAACAGCCGCCGCACCCATTGCAATAGCAGCCAAAAATTGTTTTCCAGAAGCAATTCCTCCAGCTCCAATAACTGGAATAGTTACAGCTTCTACAATTTGTGGAAGAAGAGCCATAGTTGTAATTTCTCCAATATGCCCTCCACCTTCTTGACCTTCTGCTATGACAGCATCTGCTCCGATTTTTTCCATTCTTTTAGCAAGTGCAACAGAGGCAACAACTGGAATAACTTTTATTCCACCAGATTTTAATTTTTCCATATATGGTCCGGGATTTCCTGCTCCTGTTGTTACAACAGAAACTCCTTCCTCAATACATACATCAATTTGAGCTTCGACATTTGGCATCATCAACATCAAATTTACTCCAAAAGGATTTGAAGTTATTGATTTAGCTTTCTTGACATGAGTACGAAGCAATTCTCCGTCCATTCCTCCTCCAGCAATAATTCCTAGACCTCCAGATTTCGAAACATGACCAGCAAGAGTGCCGTCAGCAATCCAAGCCATAGCCCCCTGAATAATAGGATATTTTATTCCCAGTAATTTACATATCTTATTGTTTTGCAAAATATAACCTCCTAAAAAAATCTAAATCCGCAGAAATGACATAACCCTATTATTATATCACAAAAAAAAA
>JBOFDW010000054.1:0-7925 GCA_051647385.1 Fusobacteriaceae bacterium | reverse complement strand
ACTTTTTTTGCCGCCTTATAAAATTCTATCGCACCAAACATATTTCCGTGGTCAGTTATCCCCATGGATTTCATGCCCAATTCTTTTGCTCTCTCCAAATAATTTTCTATCTGTCCGACTCCATCGAGGAGGCTATATTCAGTATGAAGATGTAAATGTACAAAATTTTTCATTATGCCCCTCTCTCCAAAATTGCAACAACAACTTTTAAATTATCCAAATTTTATTATATCAAATTAATCAAAAAATTTAAACCTTTAAAAATTTTTATTAATCTATTTTTGATTTTATAATTTTATCATAGAGATATTTTTGCCCAATAAAAAATCCCACCCGTAAAAATTTTTACGAGGGGGAGGTTTGTTTTTAGAGGAGATTATTTTTTTAATAGCTCAGGGTGTTCTTCAAAATGTCCTTCAAGACGAGTTATTTTTGTACTTGTTTCATCATCTTTAGGATTTAATTCTAAAACTTTTCTATAGTCTTCAAGAGCTCCTTTTAAATCATTTGATTTTTCTTTTGCAAGTCCTCTGTTGAAATAAACTTTGGTAAAATTCGAATTTAGCTCAATGGATTTATTATAATCCGAGATAGCTCCTTGGCAATCATCAAGATTATATTTTGCAAGACCTCTGTTATTGTAAGTAAATGAATAGTTATGATTTAATTCTATAGACTTATTATAATCAACTAGAGCTTCTTGATAATTTTTAAGACTACTTTTTACATTTCCTCTCGCATTATAAGCTCTCCAATATATCGGATATTTAGTTATTAATTCATCAAGGTATGTAATTGCCCTTTCATATTTTTTATTAATCCGCTCAATAGAACTTTTGCATAATAATACAGTCTTTTCACTAGAATTGTTAAGTTTAATTACAGTATCAAAATCTTCTTTTGCCTTATCATGATTACCTAAATTCCAATATGCCGTGCCACGTAAACTAAATGATTCTGAGTATTCTTCACAATATTTTTTGTTATTTTTTTCAAAATTATTAATAGCCGTAGTAAAATATCTAACATTTACATTATTATCATAAGAGAAATATCCCATGTAATAATAAAGCAACCCTAGATAAATGTTGTACTCTTTAGTTTTTGTAAGTTCTTTAAGAGCTTCAAGTTTTTCAGAGATAATATTTTTATTTATAGCAAGACCTAATTTAAAATTAAAATCTGATTCTTTTATTTTTTTATCTTGGTCTGCTATTTGTCTTTTTAATATTTCTAAGTTGACTTTATAACCTTTTTCATTTTTAAAAATTTGAATTCCAATGAGAGCTACTCCAAGTGTGGCAAGAGTTCCAAAAAACCATTCAATAAAATCTGTATTTGCCCGAACTTCCTCGACAGTTTTCTTATAATAATTTTCATCTTCGCTTGAAATCATAGAATTATCAATTTTTTTTACAGAGCCAATTTTAGCGTTGAGATTTATAACATCTTTCTTGACAGATGATAATGTAAAACCAAAATATAAAATACATGGCAAAATAATTATGACTAATAGACGAATAAAAATATTCCAAAGATTTGTTTTTATATTTCTAAAAAAATCCCAGATAAATTTTCCAAGAAATCCAAAAAATAAAAGTCCAGCAAAAATAATTAACCAAAAATGCCACCCTAAAAATTTCACACCAAAAAACTCTAAAAAATTTTTAGAAAAAATTACTAAAATAAAAAGAAGAAAAGAAATAACTATTGAAGCTAGCAATTTATTTTTACTCTCTAACTTTTTATCCTTATCTTTTTCATCAGCCATAAAATCCAAACCCTCCCACCAAAAATATATTCTACTTTTTTTATTAACTTTCAAAAATTATATCATGATTTGTATAAATTGTCACGTTGATATTTTTTTCTGAGAAATAAAAAAGAGAGGTCATACGCTCTCTTTAGTTTTGGTGAAGTAATTGTTTCTACGATTTAAATTATTATAACACACTTTCAAAAAATAGCAAAGTTTTTTTATTAGTTTAATTAATATTTATTTGAAAATAAAAAGGAGAGCGGGTATGACTCCACTCTCCGAGGCTTAACTGCCATCTCACATGAGTCTCCTAAAAATTAATAGGAACAAAAATATGAGAACCAAAATTCGTAAAAACAAATCCATCACCTCCCATTTTCGTGATGGGCAGTGTTCAGCCAAAAGTATTGTAGCACGGAAACCACAATAAAATACGGAGCAAATATATATTTGTCAAAGATTTTTTCGAGGAATTTTACAAGTTCCCAACAAATTTTCGGTATTTTTACCCAAAAACCACCTCCGCTACCTCCCATTCCATGCCGTCTAAAAAACCAACATGAAGATTTGACCCTTCTCGTCGATTTTAGAGCTATATGTTTTCCGTGGAACTTTGCAACCTAAAATCTTTTTAACAGCTTGTATTCCATAGGTGTTTTTTCTCAATATTTTACAGGCTTTTATAAGAATGACCGAAAAAAAATTCCTCAGATAAAAAGTTTAGATCACAACAAACCCCACAAAAGCAGGATTTTATTTCTCGTGAATTTCCAATGTCATGAAAAAACACGCACGATAAAATCAAGTCGAAAAAATAAATCAAGTTTTAAATTTCAATAATATTTTTACAAAAAATATTAAAACCAAAAAGCAAATTAATATTTTGAGCTAGGAGTTTCATAGTTTTCATGCTATACTTTATATATAAAACTTTGAGGAGGCGGAAAAATTTTGGAGAACTTAACATTACAAGAACGAAAAATAATAATCACAGACATGATAGTCAGGTTCACGAAAAAAATCGGGCGAGAAAAGAAGACTCGTCAGACTTTGTTTAAGCGAACAACTCTTAGAAAACTTATCGAAAAAAAGATGCTTGAAAATATTCCGCTCCCTGAAGACTCAGCCTATGAAAGTTATGAAGTTTGGCTTAAAAGTTGCGTGAGACGAGAAAAATATAATATGACAGTCCTAAAAAACATTCAAAAAGCTAAGAGTAACATTTGGGTTTTGGAGTGGGGTCTTAGAAAACTTGAAGGAGAAATAAAACAAGAGAAAGAAAAGCAAGTGAATTTTTTTGAGCGACTCCAAGCAGTTGGTCAGACTTTTAGTTTTGAAAAAGATGAGAATAATTACCAAGAAAATTTTAATAAAGAAAATAATCATAAAGATAGAAAAAGTTTCGGGCGAAATTCGAGCTATGAATTTTCTCGGGGGCAAGTTTTGTTCCTCAGAAGGAAGCGATAGTTTTTTTGTTATGCGGATTTTTTAGAGAAGAAGTTTCAGTTGGAGAACGTATATCAGAAAATTTTAGAGAAGGGGGAGCAGGGGGGCGAGCGATAAGCCACCCATATAAAAATTACTAAGAATATATTTTCTCTTAAAATTTTGAGCTGACCAATAAAATTTGGTTGGCTTTTTTATTTTTAAAGTAAAAAAACTTTTCAAGAATTTATTTCTTTTGTATTTTTATCTAGTTTATATGCTACAATACTTTTGGCTTAAACTGCCGACCCTTCAAAAAAAGGGAGGTGGTATGATTTAATATCAGATTATTTTTACTCGTAGTTTTATTCCTGTTAATTTTCAGGAGAATTCTATGATAGGCAGTTAGCCAAAAAGCTTGGGAACCGTACTCCCCGCTTTTTAATTTTTCAAATTTTATAGTTATCAACAAAAATATTTTGTAATTTTCTAAAAGCTATGCTATAATTAATTTGAAAATCTGATATTCAATTATTCACCAAAGAAAGAGAGAGGTACGAGTCTCTCTTTTTTATTTTACAAAAACTTTTCAAGAAATTTTTCCTTTGGCTAAAAGAAAATAAAAACAGGTAAAAAATTTTAAAAAATGTTATACTGTAATTATCTTGATAAAGAAAAATATATTTTAAAAAATGTGGAGGAAAAAATGGGATTACTTATTGTTGTTGGAATTTTAGTTGTGTTGATTTTTATGGTTGTTGGGTTGTACAATAGTTTTATTCAGCTAAAAAATATGGTGGAAGAATCTTTTGCGACTATTGATGTCTATCTGAAAAAAAGATATGACTTGCTTCCAAATCTTGTTTCTACGGTTAAGGGATACGCAAAACACGAGAGCGAAACTTTGGAAAAAGTTATTCAAGCTCGAAATAATTATGTAAACGCAAAGTCTATTGATGAAAAAGTTAACAATGAAAATGTTCTTACTGGAGCTCTTTCAAAACTTTTTGCATTGTCTGAGGCTTACCCAGACCTTAAGGCTAACCAAAATTTTATAACTCTTATGAGCGACATTAGAAAAATAGAAGAAGACCTTGCTCAAGCAAGAAAATATTATAACGCTGTTGTGAAAAACTTTAACATTAAATGCGAAACTTTTCCAAGTGTTATAATTGCAAAAATGTTGAACTTTAATAAATACCCTTATTTTGAAATTAAGAACGAGCAAGAAAGAGAAAATGTTAAGGTGGAATTTTAGTTATGAAAAAAGTCATAATGACAAAAAAAATATTGATTCTAATCTCGACGTTTTTAATTTTCTCGGCTGAAATTTTTTCTGCTACGGCAGGTTATATTATAAAAGAATATCAAGTGAAAATTAGTATCGATGAGAAGAACAAATATAAAGTCTCTGAAAAAATAGACGTTAATTTTAAAGAAAAAAGGCGAGGAATTATTCGGGCATTGCCTCTTGCTTACAATAAAAGAAATATCAAACTTTCAAATATTCTGGTTGACTCAGAATTTTCTGAGAGCAATAATTATGGATTTCGTGAAGTAAGAATTGGTAACCCAAATATTTATTTGAGCGGTGACCAAACTTATAATATCTCTTATGAATATAATTTTGGCTACGATAAAATAAAATATTACGACGAAGTTTACTATAATATTATCGGAACTGAATGGGACACATCTATTGATAAAGTATATTTCGAAATATCTTTGCCAAAAGATTTTGACCCTAACAAAATTAATTTTACGTCTGGAGAATTTGGAAGCACAGAAAAAGCTCCTGTAATTTTTGAGGTTAAAAATAATGTTATCACGGGATACACCACTGAACCTCTTTTGGCTGGTGAAGCGCTCACAATTGCTTTGCCTCTTCCTGAAAAATATTTTGATGTTTTTAGTTTTGAATTTGTAGTTAACTTTCTAAAATATTTTATAAATTTTTCTGCTATCTTTGGAATTTTCCTTGCAGTTTTTTTGTGGTGGAAGCACGGAAAAAATAAACCAGTTGTTGAGACAGTGGAATTTTATCCGCCTAATAATATGAATCCCTCAGAAGTCGGATATTATATTGATACTGTAGTTGATAATATCGATATCACGAGCCTGATAATTTATTGGGCTGATAATGGATACCTTGAAATATCTGAAGAAAAAGGAGAGGTGTCTCTCAAAAAATTAAAAGACATGGAAGAAAAAAATTCCTACGAGCATTATTTTTTCAACTCCCTTTTCATGTACGCACCAGACAAAAAAAATATTCAAATAAACAAGCTCAACAATATTTTTTACGAGCATGTTGAGGAAACAAAAAAACTTATAAAAATAGATCACATCATGTCCCACAAAAAGTTTTTCACGAGCAAAAGTCTCGCTGTTGGAAGTTTTATAAAAGCATTCCCGTTTTTTTTATTGATACTTTTAATTATTCGTTATATTTTTGATTATCAAATATTTTCTTTTAGCTCGCAAATGCTTCTTGGGCTTATCACTATTATTAATTTCCCAATAATTTTTCTTACGATTATTTTCTGTATAATTTTTGGTGGACTTTGTAAAAGAAGAACGGATGATTACAACGAAATTTATGGAAGAATTTTAGGCTTCAAAAGATTTTTGGAAATGGCAGAAAAAGATAAGCTGGAATCTTTGGTGAAAGAAAATCCAAAATATTTTTATAATATTTTGCCGTACACTATGGTGCTTGGTGTGAGCGGAGTCTGGACTGAAAAATTCAAAGAACTTACAACTTCGCCTCCAAATTGGTATCACTCTGCTGGTGCAGGAAATATTTTCACAACGTATATATTTATGAGCTCACTTTCTCGTGCAATGAACTCTTTCAATAATAATTTATATTCTCGCCCAACTCCAAAATCTGACTCTGGATTTGGTGGAGGTTCTTTCGGTGGAGGATTTTCTGGCGGCGGTGGCGGTGGCGGTGGCGGTCGTAGTTGGTAGCCACAAAATTATTCTATGAAAAATTTTAATAGGAGTTAATAAATGGAACTAAACGTTAGGTGGAAGCAACGATTTCAAAATTTTGGGAAGGCTTTAAAATTACTCCGTGAAGGAGTTGAGCTCTCTCGCCAAAAAGAAATATCTGACTTGGAAAAAGAAGGAATAGTTCAAAGATTTGAGTTTACTTATGAACTGGCATGGAAAACTTTGAAAGATTATTTGGAAGATAGTGGCGTACAATATTTGGAAAAAACTCCTCGAGCAACAGTTAAAGAAGCTTTTCGTGCGGGGATAATAAAAGATGGAGAAATATTTATTGAGATGGCGATTTGTAGAAATCAACTTTCACATATTTATGATTCTAATCGTTTCGAAAAATCCTTAACGCTAATAAAAGAAAAATATTTGCCAGAATTTGAAAAATTACATCTGTTTTTTATGGAGAAACTTTAAGATGAAAAATATTGGGTTGGACGAAAAAATTATAAAGCAAATTTTGGAAGTATTATCCCGAGAAGAAAAAATTGTGAGAGCAATTATTTTTGGTTCACGTGCAAAGGGAAATTTCAAGTATAATTCCGATATTGATGTCGCGCTGGATAGTAATGGTGAGATGGATTTTTTGGAGCTTGCAAAAATATCTTCAGAACTTGAAGAGCTTCCAACACCTTATAAGTTTGACGTGCTAGATTATAATAATATAGAAAATCAAGATTTAAAAAAGCATATCGATCGAGTTGGAATTATAATATATGAAAAAACTTTTAAGCAGATTTAGTCTGGAGAAAAAATGGAGTTAATAAATTTAAAAGAAAATATATTTTATATAAAAAGTCGTGTCAACATGGGGCTTATAAAAACTTCTGAGTCATCCGCCATAATTATCGATACTGGAATAGATAAGGATTCGGCAAAAAAAGTCTCGAAAATTTTGGACGAGCAACACATAAAAAATTTGGACATAATAAATACCCATTCTCATACGGACCATTATGGAGGCAACGCCGAACTCATCAGGAAATTTAATTCAAAAGTTTTCGTGTCAGAGGTTGAGGCTGCAATTTTAAATTACCCTGAACTTGAAGCACACTATCTTTTTTCTGGTGCGTATCCACCGCAAGAATTGAGAACAAAATTTTTGGTAGGCGAGACTTCCAACGCAGATTTTATCATAAAAAAATCTGACAAGGAAATTTCTGCTCACGGAGAAACTTTTGGCGTGATAAATCTTTTGGGTCATTCCTTCAATCAAATTGGAATTGCTTATAAAAATATTTTATTCATTGGGGACACTCTTCTTGATGATGAAGTCTTGGAGAAATATAAAATTCCTTTCCTGACGAATATCGAGGAATATTTGAAAACTCTAAATTTTTTAGAGACTACAAATTTTGAAATTTATCTTGGTGCTCACACAAAAGTTTTGAATAATTCTGATATGAAAAAAAGTGTCCAAAAACATTTTGTAGCGGTGAATAAAATTTTAGAAATTCTTTCTTCGTATAGTAATTTAGATTTAACTCTTGATGAAGTTGTGACAAAACTTCTGACAGATTACGAGCTCATCACAAAAAATATTAGCGAATTTTTTCTGATGCGTTCAACGATTTATTCCTTCATTTCATACTTGCACCAAAATAAAAAAATTAATCTTAGAGTAAAAAATAACAGACTTGAGTTTTCTTCATAACTTTTAAGTCTGTTATTTTTTTAGTTTTTTCCTAAAAAAATTTGCAAAGTAAAATTTTTATAGTATAATATCTCTGTA
>JBOFDW010000053.1:0-10244 GCA_051647385.1 Fusobacteriaceae bacterium | reverse complement strand
AAGATAAAAATTAATTAAAGTGTTCAGAAAAAAATAAAAAGTCTTGAAAAAAAACATAAAATATATTATAATACATAAATGAAACATGAATAAAAAAATCATGATTATAAATAAAAAAAAAATTAGGAGGAAATAAATGAGCAAAAAAGCAATTTTAGTTATTGCTGAGAAAAAAGAAACTCTCAGACATGTTCGAAAAGAACTTTCTGATTACTATGAAGTTATAACGTTTGGAAATTTATTGGACGGTTTGGATATGCTTAGAGAAAGTGATTTTGATGTAGTACTTTTAGATGAGGACTTATCAAACTTCAGTTTTTCAGAAGCAAAAAGAAAACTTAATGGTGTTGGAAAAGATTTTGTAGTTATTGGACTTCTTGACAGTGATAAACAAGAAACAATATCAGAACTTTATGAAGCAGAAATTTTTAATTATCTTATAAAACCTTTTGGTTGGAAAGAAGTTGAAAAACTTATTGTGCCAGCTTTAAAAAATTTAGAAATAATGAAAGACAAAAGAATTCTTGAAACAAAAATTCAAGAAATAGAAGAAGAGAATGAAATAGTAGGTCAGTCAGTAAGATTAAAAGAAGCTAAAAATCTCATAGATAAAGTTGCAGAAAGTGATATGCCAGTTTTGATAACAGGTGAAAGAGGAACTGGGAAAGAACTTATAGCACGAGAAATTTATAAGAGAAGCGACAGACGGAAAAATTCATTTTCTATTTTAAGTTGTTCATCATTTCCAGATGAAACAATCGAGAGAGAAATTTTTGGATATGAAAAAGGATCTTTTATGGGAGCAACTTCTAGTAGAAAAGGTCTTCTTGAAGAGAACGACGGCGGAACAGTATTTCTTGATGAAATATCAGAAATGGATGTAAAAGTTCAGGCTAAATTTTTAAAAGTTGTTGAATATGGTGAATTCAGAAGATTTGGCGGAACAAAAGTTAGAAAAGTTAATATAAGATTTATAGTTTCAACTTATAAAAATCTTAAAGATGAAGTTGAATTTGGAGCTTTCAGAAAAGATTTGTATCACAGAATAACTGCGTTCGCAATAGAATCTCCAGCACTTCGAGATAGAAGAGAAGATATTCCATTGCTTGCAAATTATTTTTTGAATAAAATTTCAAAAGAAGTTAAAAGAACTATGCCGGTAATTTCTGGTGAAGCAATGAAATTTATAATGCAATATAGTTATCCTGGAAATATTCGAGAGCTAAAAAATATAATAGAACGTATGGTTATTTTGTCAAAAAATAAAATAATAGATGTTGAAGATTTACCCCTTGAAATAAAAATGAAATCTAATACTATAGAAAATAAAACTGTAATTGGAGTTGGACCTCTAAAAGAAATTTTGGAGCAAGAAATATATTCCATTGACGGCGTAGAAAAAGTTGTCATAGGAATGGCTCTTCAAAAAACAAAATGGAACAAGCAAGAAACTTCAAAACTTTTAGGTATTGGAAGAACTACTCTTTATGAAAAAATTAGAAAGTATGGACTTGATTCAGAATAAAAAATTAGAATAAAATTTTAATAAAAATATCAAAAAAAATTACAAATTAAAAGGAGCTCAAAAAAATGGCGTTAAGAAAATTTAAAAAAATGATAAAACCAGGGATATGGATTATAGTAATAGCTTTGGCTTTATCAGGTGTGTTTTATGTTTTGAATCAAGGAATAGATTCGTTTAAAGGAAATTCTAATAGAGTTGCATTCAAATTAAATGGTAAAAATATTGATGCTATCGAAATAGAAAGAACAAAATCTTCTATAATTAATGGATTAGCTCAACAATACAAAATTAATGTAGCTCCAGAAATAGCAACAACTGTCGCTATAGACGAAGTTATAACAAAAGCTCTTTCTTTGAAAATTGCAAAAGAATTAAAAGTAAAAGTTGCAAGCAAAGAAGTAAATGCACAATATAAGCAAATAGAAGAATCTGTTGGAGGAAAAGAATCACTTAAAAAAGTTTTATCGGCACAGGGTTTCTCAAAAGGAACAATAAAAAAAGAGATAGAAGATCAACTTATTATCCAAGCTCTTAAGAAAAAAGTGGAAGAAACACAAACTCCAGAAAATATTGAACTCGCTAAAATTGGAGCTAGTAGTTTTACGGTAGCATTAAATAAAGCAAAAAAAGAAATGATTATAAAAGACATAAATGAAAATTATAAAAATTTTATGCCAAAAATAGAAATAGAAAAAAAAGGATATTCTATTACAAACGGAGAATATTCAAAAAGAATTCTTATGATGATGCTTCAAACTGGTCAGACAGAAGAAGGAGCAAAAAAAATAGCTTTGAAACAATTTGATGATCAAATAGTTTTGATGGAATATGCTACAAAAAAAGGAGCAAAATCTAGAGATGATTTGCCGCTTGACTCAAAATTTAGAGATTTTCAAAATCAATTAATAGATATTACAAAGAAAAATATAAAAGTTAGCGATGCTGGAGTGAAAAAAGTTTTTGAAGAAACTAAAAAAAATTATGAAAAGCCAGCAAGACTCAATGCAAACATAGCATATGTTCCTTTTAAACTTAGTAAAGAAGATGAAAAAGCAAATCTTGCTGAAGCTGAAAAAGTTTTAAAAAGTTTAACAAAAGAAAATTTTGCTGATAATGCAAAAAAACTTTCGATAGATACAGGTTCTGGAACTCAAGGTGGAGATTTGGGATGGTTTCCAAAAGGTGTTATGATTCCGGAATTTGAAGAAGCTGCATTCAAAGGAAAAACTAGTGAAATATATCCTAAAGTAGTAAAAACACAATTTGGATATCACATTATTTATGTTAAAGAAAAAAAATCGGCTGAAGGTCAAGAACAAGTTAATGCGTCTCATATTCTTTTGCCTAACGAAATGACAAAAGCTGCGAAAGATGCAAAAATTAAAAATATTGAAGGCTTGGTTGCAAAGTTGAGTTCTAACGAAATAACTTTTCAAAATTTAAAAGTAAAAGCTCCAGAAGTTGATTTTTCTCAAACTTTTGAAAATGTAACTGCAAATGGAGTACCTGGTCTAGATGGAACAAAAGTTTTAGCGGAGAGATTATTTAAAACTCCAACAAAAAATATTGTTGCACAAGTAACTGATAACGGAGTTTATATTATGGAAAAAATTCAGGATTTTCCACAAATAAAACCTTCTTTAGAAAATAAAGATATTAAAGCTGCTGTTACAGAAGATTATATAACTAGAGAAGCAATTAAAATTTTAACTGCTGAATTAAAAGTTGAATCAAGTAAATTAAAATTATAAATAAAAAAAATAAATTTAAATTATTAATTAAAAATTATTAAGCAAAAATTTATGAAGATAGAGCAATAATAGTCGGATGATTATTGTTGCTTTTTTATTAACTTAAAAATTTTGATATATATTTTTTTGTTTTCTTGACAAAATTATAAAAATAAGTTTATAATATAGTAAAACAATATAAAATTTATTAAACTAAAGATTATAGGGGCGTGGTTGTTATGAAAAAAATTATTTTGATGTTGGTTCTTGTTATGTCAACTTTTGTTTTTGCAGTTGGAGAAGGAGAAACTTTCACATCAGCAACGGCAACTAATCCAGAAGCAGAAGCGCAGGCTAAAGCTGATGCGATAATAAAAGAGGCAGAGTCAAAAGCTAAAGCAGATGCAATAATTAGAGAGGCAGAAGCAAAAGCAGCACAAATAAGAAAAGATTCAGAGACAAAGAAAGCACAAGAAACTGAATTGTTAGCAGCACAAACCAGAGCAGATGAAATAATAAAAGCGGCTCAAGTTCAGGCTCAACAGCAAGCACAAGTTCAACAGACTGTTCAACAACCAGTTGCACAGCAACAGATAATTCAGCAACCAATTCAACCTTTTGTCCAACAACAGGCGGCACCTTTTTATGTAAATATTAGTGATGAAATAAAAGCTGCTGAAAAAAGAGGAGCAGATGCAAAAGAAAGAGAGCTAAAAGAAAAAGAAGAACAAAATAAAAGGAAATATTATTTTTATATAAATTTTGGAATAGAAAATTCAGGAAGATATTCTCCTTTGATGGACGACTCAGGAACTTTGTATGGTAACGGAAGCACGAAAGATGTTGGTGGTCAATTTGCTATGGAGTTCACAAAAGTTATGAATAAAAATACAGAGTTAGGTTTAGGGATGGCTTTCCAAGCTCACGCATTGGGAAATGATTATACAAACAAATATACAGGAATAACTTATGAGCAACCACAGTATGCTTCGATGGCTTTATATATGCTTGGGAAATTCAATTTTGGAACTTTTATAGGTCTTACTCCTTATATAAAAGGAAGCGTTGGCTATTCTAATAATGAAATATTAAGAGATTTAAAAGTTAAAGAAGATACAATAATACCAGCAACACAAAAATATCATAATCATGACAGCAATAATAGTGACGAATATTATGACGAATATTCTGAAGATAATTGGGAAATGCCAAAAGATAAAGTGACGGATGGAGTTATGCTAGGAATTGGAGCAGGATTTGAATTTAAAAATGCCATCACTTTTGATTGGATGTATATGATGAATACTGGGGACTATGTTTTTAATCAAACAGATATAAATGGAGTTACAACAAGTTCAAAAAGAACGCCACTTGATTATGGAAGCGTAGTTTGTTCAATAGGAATTAAATTTTAGTTAAATATTTGTAAAAAAATAAAAAATAGAAATGCTTAGCGAGTAAAAACTTGTTGAGCATTTTTATTTTGAAAAATTTAATATATAAAAGATAAAATATAATTTTAAAAAATTTATTGGATTGATATTTTTCTAAATATACGGTATAATACGTAAAAATAATAACGAATGTTATGGAGGTAAAAATGCTGGTAACACGAGAGTTGGCTGCTAAGGTTATAGAAGAGCTAAAATCTTCAGGGAAAAAAGTCGTATTCACAAATGGGTGTTTTGATATTCTCCATGTTGGTCATTTAAGATATATGTACGAAGCTAAAAAACAAGGAGATATTTTGGTGGTCGCTATCAATTCAGATTCATCTACTAGAAAACTTAAAGGTGAAACCAGACCAATTAATAATGAAATAGACAGAGCGGAAATGATTTCTGGATTGAAACCTGTTGATTTGACTTTGATTTTTGATGAGGATACTCCGATTGAAACATTAAAAATATTGAAACCAAATGTTCATGTCAAAGGTGGAGATTACATAAAAGAAGAATTGCCAGAATATAAAACTGTAACTTCGTACGGAGGAGAAGTGAAAATTTTATCTTTTGTTGAAGGGAAGTCAACTACTAATATAGTAAATAAAATAAATTTAAAGTAGAGTGTAGTTATGAAAAAAAATCTTGAATTTTTTGAGATAAATGAAATAGCAAAAAAACTTGCAATGGCAGTGAAAGAAAATACTGTTATTGCACTTAACGGAGAATTAGGAACAGGGAAAACAAATTTTGTAAAAAATTTTGCGAAAGAATTAGGTGTAAAGGAAAATTTAAAAAGCCCTACGTTTAATTATTATTTAGAATATAAATCTGGAAGATTGCCACTTTTTCATTTTGATGTTTATAGGTTAGAAAAAAGCTCGGAAATTTATGAGTTGGGCTTTGAAGATTGCATTAATAGTGGAGGAGTAACTTTAATAGAGTGGGCCGATAATATAAAAATGGAGCTACCGAAAGATTATATAGAAATAACATTTTGGCACGTCGGTCAAGAAAATAAAAGAGAAATTGAAATAAAATCAATAGGAAAAATTTTTGAAAGTGAGGTAAGAGATGTTGGTTTTAGGAATTGATACTTCAACAAAAGTTGGAAGTGTGGCAATTTATTCTGACGAAGTTGGACTTCTTGCAGAACTTACTATTAACACTTTGATGACTCATTCAGAGACAATTATGGATTGTATAAATGACATTTTTAAGTTGACGAAAAAAAATATTAATGATATAAACAAAGTTGCAGTCAGTAAAGGGCCAGGTTCTTTCACAGGAATAAGAATAGGAGTAGCCGTTGCAAAAGGGTTAGTTTATGGCTCTGAAAAAAAAATAGTAGGAATGAATGAACTTGATGTTATAGCAGAACTTACAGGAAATTTAACTGACAAATCTTACAAAATTATTCCTATGATAGATGCGAGAAAAGAAAGAGTTTATTATTCTATTTATTCTCAAAATAAAAAAGGAGAATTAATAAGAGAAATAGAATACAGAGATGGAGAAATTTCTGATATAAAAGAGCAATATAGAGGAAATAAAATTATATTTTTGGGTGATGGTGCAACAAATTATAGAAATAATTTTGATGGAGCTGAATGGATTTTTTATTCAAGAGCAAAGTCAATTCCACGAGCTGGAATTTTAGCAGAAATGGCAACCAAAAAAGAAAGCGAAAACCTAATAATGCTTGAACCTTTCTATATAAGCAAGACACAAGCTGAACGAGAAAAAATATTGCAGGAGGCAAGAAATGGGTAATAATATATTAGAAATAAACGAATCAAACTTTGACAAAGAAGTTATAAAATCAAGTGGAGTTGTGGTAGTAGATTTTTGGGCAGAATGGTGTGGGCCTTGCAAAATGCTTGGTTCAGTTTTAGAAGAACTGGCGAATGAAATGCAAGATATAAAAATTTGTAAAATAAATGTAGAGGAAGAACCTTTATTAGCTGGTAAATATAAAGTTAGAAGCATTCCAACAGTTTTGATTTTTAGAGATGGAAATCAAATATCAAATTTTGTTGGATTTAAATCTAAAGATGAAATTTTAGAAAAATTAGCTAATGCATAATTGTTTTGTGGCTAATTAATTTTTAGAGGGAGATAGTTTCAGTGGCTTTTAATATTTTGTCATTAAAAAAGAAAAAGACGTTTATGATAACAGCCTTTTGTTTGGGCTGTTATTCTGTCTTATTTTCTGAAAGTTCAAATAATAATACTGAAAATAAAAATAATGCAACAGAAGAAAATGTAGTAGAAATAAATTTAAATACTCAAGAAATAACTTCAAATCAAGGCTTAGAATTAAATTATGCTAATGTTAAGTTTAAAATAAAAGATGCAAAGCGTGGGGAAGACGGCAGTTTTAGTTTTGATAAACCAATTACAGCTAGGTCTTCTGACACACAAGCAAAGTTTTTTTTTGAAGCTCAAGATGGATTTTTATCTTCTGGTGGAAATGATGGGACTTTTAATAGTACGTATGGATATTTTGATGTGTCAGCACTGACTGGAGCAGAATATCCAAATAACAGAATATTTTTTGGTGGAAATAAAATGGATTACAAAAACAAAAATATTCTTATCACAGATGCATGGTTTACAACTGATTCAAAGGTTCGTCTAAGTAAAAATCCAAACGATGCAGATTATTACTTGCGAGTAAAAACTCTTTTAATAGAACCCAAAAAACAAATGACATTAAATTGGATTGGTTTCTCAAGAATACCAGGCGGGTTTCCGTGGTATAGATTAAATATAAGAGAGAATTCAAAAGTTCCACTTTTTTTTAGAATAGGTAATAATGTCGACTATGGATTTTGGACTGACATGGGATATTTATATGGCAATCAAGATGATAAATATGTTGGTGGAATTGCTCCGAAATTTTCAGATAAAATTGGAGTCATGATTGGACGTTGGGAAAACTGGTATAAAACAGATAATTTAGGAACGTTCAAATTAAATATAGATGATTGGGTAATATATAAAAAATATAAAGACACCCAAAACAGATATAAGTTTACAGGTCTTCATGAATATAGTACAAAGTACGGAACTTCATTTCTTGAGATAACAGAATCTACAAATAATATGATGCCTTCTGTCAATAGTTTGATAAAAGAATATAATGCTTCAAAAACTTGGGAGAAACTTGGAGTAAAACCTATTGATCCAAGTGATAATATGCAACTATATTCTCTTAATACAAATCTAAAAGAAATGGGAAATCAAAAAGATATTTCTTTGATGTCAAGAGTAAATCTTGTAAGCAATAAAGAAACTTATGATTTACTAGCTTTTGAGGCAACTAGTAACTCTGTTGCTACAAATAATTATAGTTTGTATGGTGTTGCTGGGGATTTTAGTACAGGAGCAGAAGTATCATTATTTAAAGAAAAATTAAATGAACAAAAAATCGGTGGATATTATAAACAACTAGATTCTTTCACTCCTGGAAAAACTGCGAAATCTTACGGTGAAGCTTACGGAGGAAAAATTTTTGAGAAAGATTATAAAATTGATTTTTCTTACGACAAAGATAGTGGAGACAAATGGAGAGCATTAACTTTTATAGAAAATTATACTGGAAGAACTCCAGTATCGTATAAAAATTCAAATATGCCATTGGGCGAAGGAACAACAGCAAGAGAAGGAACTTATACTTTAACAACAGTTCCTGAATATGAAATTTATAATAGTGAAAAAACAAAAGCTATAGTTGGAGATTATACGGTTTGGGATTGGGCTGGTCTTGGAATAAAACTTGGAGGTAACTATGATGTTAAAAAAGAAAAGTTATCTTTGTATAAAGATTTAACGAGAACTTCAATAATTGGGAATACTCGTGACCAAGAGTTAAACAGATACACGGATACTATTTATGAAAATAATCTCGAAGCTAGAGGGTTTACAACATTTGGTTTTCCAACAACATTTTTAACTTTTGGTGGAGGTCGGACAAAGACAGAGCTTCAGGATAGAAAAGGGAATTATAACTATAACATATATGCAGAAGGAATATCTTATAAAAAATATTCGACTGACTCAGATTTTGCAGATGTTTTAGTAACACAAACTAATATTCCAGTTGGGATAGGAAAAGTTGCAGTTGATATTGGTGGTAGAGCTGATAAATATAATAAAAAGTATGTTACCGGTATTGATGAAAAAAATCTTCTTGATGAATCTTTGAGATATAACGGAAACATTATATTGGATTCTATAATTTTCGATAATAAAGATGGAAAGACTAGTAATTCACTTAAATTTTCATATCAAGATTATCAAAAAGAAAATGAAATTTTAAAAGGTAAAAGTAATTTCATGAAATTTTCTGAAAAATTCGAATTAAAAAAGAGTGACTCTTATTTTAACTATGGTGGAAACTATGACATTATAAATTCTGCTACGAATAATCTTAGTGATAAAAATATTTTAAAGAATACTGTAAAATTCAAATTTTTAAAAACCCAGAGTGGAGAGCTTTTTTATAACGAAGAAAAAAGATTTACATATGAAAATATTAAAAAAATAAAAACAAATGATTTATTAGTTAGAAAATATGGTGGAAATTATAATTTTTGGCAAAATACTATTGGATATTCTATGGATGAATTAATTTCAAATATTGATGGAATGAAAGATGGAGCGAATGATTCTGTCGAAACAGTTAAGGCTGCAACTTATAAATATGGATATAATTTTTTAGCTGGAGATAGACTTTCACTAACCTACACTCAAGGAGAAAATTTCAGAGAAAATTTTTTTACAAATAAAGTTGAGTTAGGAATAAAAAAACAAGCATACGTGATTTCTTTCTATGATAAAGGAACTAGATATGATAATAGTTACTCTGTAACTTATGGTGTAAATGATTATAGTGCTGGTTCTCCATACTCAACTCAGACTTTCACTTTGGGTTATAGTTTTTTAGATAAAAAAATGGATGAGTATTATTTGAGAGATTACGCATCAAGAGAATATGATAAAGATTTGGAAGATGTAACTGAAGAAGACATGAAAAATATAGTTTCTTTTATAAGAAAAAAATCAGAACAAACTTCCTTGATTGATTCAGGAGCAATAAAACAATATTTTTCACAGTATTATAATTGGAAAAATCCACTTGCTTTTTCTGGAGAGTATAACCGAAAATTATCTTTAAATATTTCTATGGAGCCTAATGAGAAAAAATACAAAGAAACAAATAATTTTGTAGAGTCTCTTCAAAATGCAAGTGCAACTTTGACATATACTCAAAGGAGAATTGGTGTTGGATATGCTTACACGCGTTCTGTACCAAACACAAGCAAATGGGATGAGTCAACAAATGAACAGCATACAGTTGCTCTCAATATGAAAGTTGGAAAGCCAAGCGAAGGTTACAGCTTGACAGCATACGGAAAATTTAATCTGAACTGGTATAGTGAACCTAAAGCAATAAAAAAAGTTTATGGTCTTGAGGTCGGAAAAGAAATGGGATATTACGAAATTTCTGTTGCATATGTAAGAGACTATAATTATGAAAGT
>JBOFDW010000052.1:0-4946 GCA_051647385.1 Fusobacteriaceae bacterium | reverse complement strand
TTCTTAAAGCACCCAAACCGGCTAGATTCGAATCCATACTCTGGGAGAAAAAATTAAAGTTATAATTTTTAAATTTCAAAAACTAAAACTTATTTTTTTCTCACGCCGCACCGATTATTCCTTTAAGCCCTAGGAACGTTCAAGCATGCCTGAACAATTTTTGTTGCATATTTGGCGTAACTTTGTCTTGGAAATATTCCTCCTAAATTAATAATAAATTATTCTCTAAAAATAATATACTATTATAATTAAAAGATGTCACGTTTATTTAGGTGCAAGATTTTTTTAAAGAATAAAAATATTCTTAGAAAGTTTTATTGTGGGTGGCTTAACGGTCGCCCCCCTGCTCCCCCTTCTCTAAAATTTTCTCAGAACAGTCGCCATCAAACTCCTTCTCTGAAATTTTACAACAAAAAAAAGTCTGGATGAAAATTTTTCAGCCAGACTTTTTTAATTTATTTTTTCTATTTTCAAATTTTTCATACACAAAAATTTTTCAGCTAGATTTTTAAAAGTTTCAACTTCTCCAGTTGTAAAAAATTTTATCTCAGAATTATTATTATTTTCTCCTAGAATATTTTTCTCACACAAAATTTTTTCAAGATTTAATACAGTTTTTTTTGCAGGATTAATTATATTCTTAGTAAAAAATTTTCTTATATCATTTTCTATGAGTGGGTAATGTGAACATCCTAAAATTAATGTGTCCACATCTTTCGGGATTATACTTATATATTTTTCAATGACAGAAAATCTTTCTTCAAAATTCTCCCAGCCATTTTCTATCATGGGACAAAATTTTGTGCATGCTGATTGAAAAATTTCTAGATTACTATCATGAACAAGCAATTCTTTTTTATATGCGTTACTATTAACAGTAAAATCAGTCCCTAAAATTCCTATCTTTTTATTTTTTGTAGCTCTAAGAGCTTCCTCAACTCCTCCAGCTATTACGCCAATTATTGGAACGGAAGTTTTTTCTCTAATTATATCAATGGCTGCAACTGTTGCCGTGTTACAAGCAATAACAATTGCCTTACATTTTTTATCAAGTAAAAAATCTAATATATTTAAGCATAGAGTTTGAATTTCTTTCTCTGATTTTTCTCCATAAGGAGAATTACCAGCGTCTGAAAAATAAATAATATTTTCATTAGGTAAGAGCTTTAAAATTTCTTTTAAAACAGTAAGACCTCCAACACCAGAGTCAAACACTCCTATAAAATTTTCTGCATTATCCAATATAAGCCCACCTCATAATTTTCTTATGACTCATAGCAAGTAGCTACACTAGAAATAAAAAATAAAAAAATAATTTCTAAAGATATTATAACACATTTTTTTGAAAAATTTTTTGGAGATAAAATTTCATACAAAAACTTTTGTAGATATTAAAAATAATCTTGACTTTTTTAGTAGGTTTAAATATAATAAATTATATATCTGTCTCTAATAAATTATATAAATTAGTTTTGAATAAAAAAATTTTAAGGAGTGGTTGTTATGGCAGCACTGGTAGTACTGAATATTATAATTTTCTTGGGATTAATTTATGCACTTTATTATATGCAGAAAAAATTTATCTCATTTTCGAAGCGAGTTTTTATAGCTCTTATTATTTCAATAGTTTTTGGTGCATATTTTCAGTTGGTATATTCTGAAGATAGCGTAGTAATAAAAGATTCCATCATGTACATAAATATTATCGGAAGCGGTTATGTTAGACTTTTAAAAATGATAGTTATGCCACTAGTTATGGTTTCGATTACATCTGCAATTATAAATTTGAAAGATAATAAAAGTCTTGGAAAAATGAGCGGACTTATTATTGGGGTTTTAATTGGAACGGCAATTATTGCATCATTAATTGGAATATTTGTTGCGTTAGGATTTGGTTTAAGTGCAGAAGGTCTTATTGCTGGTGCTGATGAAACTCAACGTGCAACTTTTCTTTTAAAAACTGCTGAGACAGTTTCAACAGAATCATTCATAACAAAATTTGTTGAGATGATTCCTTCAAATCCTTTCTTGGATATGACAGGAGCTCGTGACTCATCTATAATATCTGTTGTAATTTTTTCTGCTTTTGTTGCTATTTCTGCTCTTGGAATTGCAAAGAAAAAACCAGAAGCTTTTGAAACTTTTAAAAATATTGTGAATACTTTGCATGATATTGTTTTGCGAATAGTAACTTTGGTTCTTAGACTTACTCCATACGGAATTTTGGCACTCATGACAAAAGTTATAGCAACTTCTCATGTGGAGCAAATTGTTAAGCTTGGAGCTTTTACAGTGGCAACATATGTTGCATTAATAATAATGTTTGGAATACATTTATTAATTCTTTTTATAGCAGGACTTAATCCACTGATTTATTTAAAAAAATCTTTTCCTGTTTTGACTTTTGCATTCACGTCAAGGACAAGTGCTGGAACTATTCCAATGACAGTTCGAGCACAAAATAAACAGATGGGAGTATCAGAAGGAATATCAAATCTTTCTGCAACACTTGGAGCCTCGATAGGACAAAATGGATGTGCGGCAATTTATCCAGCAATGTTGGTTGTCATGCTAGCACCCATGAAAAATATTAATCCACTTGATCCTTCATTTTTAATTCCTCTTATTATTATAATTGCTATAAGTTCATTTGGAGTTGCAGGTGTTGGAGGAGGAGCGACTTTTGCTGGTATTTTAGTTTTGTCAGCGATAGGTTTTCCAATTGAACTTGTTGGACTATTAATCGCAGTTGAACCTTTGATAGATATGGGAAGGACAGCATTGAATGTTAGTGACTCAATGCTTTCTGGTCTTATTACAGCAAAAAAACTTAAACAAATAGATATGGAAATATATAATTCAGAAATTAGTATAGAAAAGGATTCACAATAATGAAAGTAATAATCGTTGGTGGTGTTGCAGCTGGGATGAGTGCGGCGGCAAAAGCCATTCGACTAAATAAGGAAATTAAAATTACAGTTTATGAAAAAACTAATGTGGTGGCATGGGGTTCATGTGGACTACCATATTATGTTGGAAATTTTTTTGATAATCCAAACAATATGATTGCACGTACACCAGATAAATTAATTGAATCTGGTATAAATCTAAAAATTAATCATGCAGTTTTATCTGTAAATATTAATTCAAAAAAAATAACTGTGAAAAATTTGGAGTCAGGAGAAATATTTGAAGACTCTTATGACAAACTTATGATTGCGACAGGTGCTAGTGCAATTATTCCACCACTCAAAAATATTGAACTTAAAAATATTTCAACACTTAAAGAATATATTGATGGTGAAAATCTACGAGAAATTGCAATGAAAGATGAAATAAAAAATGTTGTAATTATTGGAGCAGGTTATATTGGAATTGAAGCAGTGGAAGCTATGCACAATCTTGGGAAAAAAAGTATCAGACTGATTCAACTTGGAAGTAGAGTCTTGCCTGAAAGTTTTGACAAAGAAATTACTGATATTATGGAGCAAGAGTTGAAGTCTTACGATAATATTTCTCTTCATTTAAGTGAAACTGTAAAAGAATTTGAAGGACTTGATGGTAAAGTTTGTGGAGTAATTACTGACAAAGAAAAATATCCTGCTGACTTAGTTATCATTTCTGTTGGGATAAAACCTAACACAGAATTTTTAAGAAATACTGGAATAAAAATGTTATCAAATGGTGCGATAATAATTGATGAACATGGCGAGACTTCTATCACAGATATTTTTTCTGCAGGAGATTGTGCAACAGTTTTTCATTCCATAAAAGAAGAAGATGTTTATATTCCTCTTGCCACTACGGCAAATAAAATCGGGAGAATAGTTGGAGAAAATATTGCTGGTGTTAAGACAAAATTTTCTGGAACTCTTGGTTCAGCCTGTGTAAAAGTTATGGGACTTGAAACTGCTCGAACTGGTATTAGTGAAGAAGAGGCAAAAAATAAAAATTTTAACTACAAAACAATTTTTATAAAAGATAAAAATCATACAAATTATTATCCAGATCAGTTTGATATTTGGGTAAAATTAATTTATGATGCAAACTCAAGAATAATTCTTGGTGGGCAAATGATTGGAAAACAAGGAACTGTTTTGCGTGTTGACGTTTTGGCTGCGGCAATTTATAGCAAAATGACTGTGGACGAACTTGGAATGTTGGATCTATGTTATTCTCCACCTTATTCAAGAACTTGGGATGTTTTAAATATTGTAGGAAATGCAGCAAAATAAAAAAATTCAAAATATTTTTCTTCTCATAAAAAATACTGGGAAACATTTTCACGGTACTCTGCTTTAATTTATTTGAATATAATATTTTGTTATAATTTTTTCGGCTAGTATGAATTTGGAAGTTGTGATATAATAATTATTGATAATGGGGCTGTAAAGGTTTCGACAGGATTATTATGCTGTCGGTAGCAAGTCAGTGTGACTCCTGTGAAAGGTCAACTCATCGTTTAGATGGAAACAACAATTACGCTTTAGCTGCCTAAGTTGTAGCTTGCCTCAGGTCTCTCATTTCTGTAGGAGAGGTCAAGGAGGTATAACTATTACAGATTACTTGATGCGATTTCTCTAAGCAATCGAGGACATTTTAGAGAATAGTTTTGGTTAGCCGAGTCTGGCGGAGTAGCTAGAATGAAATTAAATACTGGACTAAACTTGTAGAAGCTTATAGTAATAGTAGTTTTGGACACGAGTTCAATTCTCGTCAGCTCCACCATCATTACCCGTGTCCGCTTTAATTCTTATATACTGACACGTATATGTTATAAAATAAAAATAACCTTCATTTTAAAATGTGGTCTTATGTCAATAAGAGTTACACAATTTATCTTTCGATTTTTTTTGTTTTATTTTTAAATTTTGTTCAAATTCTTCAGGAGATATATATCCCAAAGAACTATGAAGCCTTTTTCTATTGTAAAATCCTTCTATAAA
>JBOFDW010000051.1:0-16524 GCA_051647385.1 Fusobacteriaceae bacterium | reverse complement strand
TAAATTTCCAATTAATTTCATTCGACTCAATTTCTTTCATACTAGCCAAATATTTATCGCAATTATTTTTATCGCTCAATGTTGCATTTTGATACCAACCAACAACTGTTTCGTTGTCATGAGTGCCAGTGTAAGCAACGGAATTTTCTGGATATTTGTGTGGTAAATAATCGCTTTCTTCTTTTGACTCAAATGCAAACAGCAAAATTTTCATACCTGGATAACCACTATCAGCCAAAAGTTTTCTCACATCGTCAGTTAAGAATCCCAAATCTTCTGCAATTATTGGTGCATCTTTTAGATTTTTATTGATAGCTTTTATAAGTTTCATGCCAGGACCTTTCTCCCATGTTCCAGTTGCGGCAGTTTTTGCATCAAATGGAATTGACCAATAAGATTCGAGTCCTCTAAAATGATCTATACGGACTATGTCATGCATTTTCAAGCAAGCTTTTATCCTCTCAACCCACCATTCAAAATTAGTCTTCTCCATATATTGCCAATCATAAATAGGATTACCCCAAAGTTGACCGTCAGCAGAAAAATAATCGGGTGGACATCCAGCCACTTTATCAAACAAAAACATTTCAGTATTAGCCCAAGAGTCTGAGCTATCTCCTGCGATATAAATTGGCACATCACCAATTATTTTTATGCCATTTTTATTTGCATAATCTTTTAATTTTTTCCACTGTGAAAAAAATAAATACTGCAAAAAAACATAGTAATTTATTTCTGTCTTTTTGCTATCAAAAAATTCTGACATGATTTTTTTATCTCTATTTTTATATCCTGTTGACCACTGAGTCCAACTTTTTCCACCAAATATTTCTTTGAGAGACATATAACAGGCATAATCTTCAAGCCAATATTTTTGCCCAATCCTAAAATTATCAAAATCTTCTCCCAAATATTTTTTGGTAAAATCTTTTTTCATTAAAAAATTATCATAAGCTTTTTTTAATATGGGCATTTTTAAATTATAAATCTTTCCAAAATTGATTATACCATCTTCATTATTTTTTTTAAGTTCAACCAAATCTTCTTTGGTCAAAAGTCCATCATCTACAAGCTCGTCCAAATTTATAAAATATGGATTTCCAGCAAAAGTTGAGAAAGATTGATATGGAGAATCTCCATATCCTGTTGGTCCTATTGGTAAAATTTGCCAAACTTTTTGTTTAGCCTCAACAAGAAAATCTACAAACTTATAAGCCTCTTCACCAAAATCTCCGATGCCATATTTACTTGGAAGAGAACTGATGTGCATAAGTATTCCGCTACTTTTTTGAAACATTTTTTACTCCTGCTCCTAATGTTATTTATTTTCTTAATTAATTTTTATCTAAATATTTTTTTCTTATTTATTTGAACCAGCCGTGATTCCTTCTATTATATGTTTTTGCATTATGAAATAAAATATTATCACTGGAACAATTGCAAGCAAAAGTCCTGCCATAGCCAAGTGCCATTGTTTTGAATATCCTCCAAAGAACAAAAACATTTTGAGAGGAATTGTCTGCATGCCATCTTTATTTATCATAAGTTGAGGCAATAAAAAGTCGTTCCATATTGCAATAACATTTAAGATAGCAACAGTTATGTGAATTGGTTTTAGAGTGGGGAAAATTATTTTCCAAAATACACCCCATGGTGTACAGCCATCTATTTTAGCCGCTTCTTCCAATGATACAGGAATACCCTTTATAAAACCATGGTATAAAAATATAGATAGACTTGAACTAAATCCCAAGTACATAAAAACTAATCCTTGTATATTTTGTAAGTGCAATCTCCCAGCCAAAGCTACTAGAGGTAACATGACCGCTTGAAACGGAACCAACATTGCAGAAATAAATGTGAAAAATATTATTGTACTAATTTTTGATTTTGTCCTAACAAGCATCCATGCTCCCATTGAAGTAAAAATCATGATAACTAGAATAGAAAAAGAAGTTACTAATATCGAATTAAAAAAAGAGGACTTAAATATATTTATAAAACTTGATAAGTCTTCGAACCAAAAGAACGAGAGCTTGTCTATTGCAATCTTAAAATTATCAAGCATCAACCCAGTTGGAAATTTTAGAGTGCTCTCAAAAAGTTCTCTCTTAGTTTTGAAGGCGTTTACGATCAAAATATAATACGGTGAAATATAAATCACTGATAATATGATTCCTATAATGTAAAGAATATAAGTCGTTAGCCTAGATTTTTTCATCAGTCTATTTCCACCTCTCTTTTCTTGTTAAAATAAACTTGTATCAAAGTTATTATTGCAACAACCAAGAAAAATATAACTGACTTTGCTTGAGCTTTTCCAAAATCTAGAAACACAAAAGCCGTCTTATAAATATTTAGGGCTAGCATTTCAGTTCCATTTCCTGGGGCACCATTTGTTAGGGCTAAGTTTTGATCAAATAATTTTAAGGTATTTGCCAGTGTTAAAAAAATACTAACAGTAAATGCAGGAGCAACCATTGGAAAAATAACATGTCGTATCCTAGCATAATTGTTTGCACCATCTATTTGAGCAGCCTCAATAAGCTCCTTCGGAATATTTTGTAGTGCAGCAATATAAATTACCATTAAGTAACCAGCCATTTGCCAAGTCAAAATAATTACTATTCCAAAAAATCCTGTCTTAGTATTTGAGAGCCAGCCTTGCAAAAATTCTATGTTGAAAATTTCTCCTATAGTTTGAAACACTCCAACAAAAATAAATTGCCAAATAAATCCCAGTATCAAACCACCAATCAAGTTTGGCATGAAAAATACTGTTCTCAAAAAATTAGAAATTTTTAGCTTTCGAGTAACCAATAGTGCCAAACCAAATCCTATTGCATTTATTAAAATTACAGCTGCTACAGTAACCTTAGCAGTAAAAATAAAAGCGGCTCGAAATCCTTCATCAAGAAAAGACTCAAAATAATTTGATAACCCAACATATTTTGCAACTTGGTCAATACGTCCATTCCAAGCAGTGAAAGAATAATACACCCCTACTATGAGTGGAATTATTACTACTACCAAAAATGCAAAGCATACTGGAGCAACAAAAAAGCAAAACCATTTTTTATTATATCCCATTTTATACTCCTAACTATTTATTCTTCTAAAAAAAATAAAATTTCATTTTTTTCATCTTAAGTTTATAATATCATACTAATCTTATTAATTTTATAATTTTTATCTAAATTATAATTTTCCTCTCAATAATTTTAAAACTTCTTCCTCTGAGTCAAGATCATAGTCACCTCGAATACCATCACCGTGATAAACAATTCCAATTCCTTTTTCAAGGTTTGTCGAAATATGTTCACAAAATTTTTCAAGACCGTCTTCCTTCATACAACGAACGAATGCTCTAATTTCTTTTCTGTCTGGAGCATGCATATCTTTTCCGCATGGAGCTTTGTCACATTCCCAACAGCCATTTAAATTATTTTTTTTGCAACATTCATACTAAAAACATCCAGCAAGTGAAAGTCTTTTTCCACAATGATTTCCAGTTTTGCAATTACAAGTTTTACCATAGTCACACAAAGCACAAAGCAATCCACAATATGCTATTCGATCTTTTATTTCTTCTTTACTAATTATTTTCCCCATATTTATTACCTCTTAATATTCATTATCTTTAATTTTATACCTAGTTATAAAAATGAGGGCAACAATATAGTTACCCTCATTGAGCTTCTTATTAGATTATTTCTTTCTTGCGTCTGACCAATCTTTTTTAGATTGTGCAATTACTTGATCCCAAGTCAAACTTCCATCAATATATTTTTGGAAATGAACACCAATTTTTTCCATTCCAAATCCTGTTGGATATCCCATGAAAACCCATTGCAAAATTTTTCCTGCCTTAGCAAATTTCATTAGGTCAACAGAGAGAGGATCTTTTGGTTGAAGATTTGCTGCCTCATATCCTTTGAAAGGTGGAATAAATCCAAACTTATTTATAAGAGCATTTTTACCTTTTTCAGAAGAGTACATCCAGTTCAAGAAATCTTTTGCAGCTTTTTGAGTGGCGGCATCTTTAGACTTATTTACTGTCCAGTACATAGGAATTCCAACTGGCAATGAATCTTCTTTTGCCCCAATTATTGGCATAGGCAAGAATCCAACATTGTCAGCAAGATTTTTGTCAACTCCTCTAATCGAACCTAAAGTCCAAGTACCTTGTTGCATCATAGCTACTTTTCCAAGAGAGAATAATTTTTCAACTTGCATAGAATAATCAACAGAGTTAACAGGTTTTTTTGCATAATTAATCTGAAGGTCGAAAAGTTTTTTCATACCAGCAGAATATTTGAACGCAACAGTTTTTGCATTATAAGCATTAAGTACATTTCCAAATTCTTGTGATAAACCAACATTTGTAAAGTGAAGTCCAGTTACCCAAGTTTCTTTTCCTGCAACTGCAAACACTGCTTCAAGTTTTAGCTCAGCTTTTTTTGAGTCCAAAAGTTTTACAGCCTCTTCAAGTTTAGCAAAAGAAGTTATAGTATCAGGATTGATACCAGCTTTTTTGAAAATTTCTTTGTTATATATGAAACCATAACCTTCTTGTGTGTATGGAATTCCATATACTTTTTTGTCAATAGTTACACCTGCAAGAGCTCCAGGGAAAGCCAACTTAACAAGTGGAACTGCCGATAAGTCTGCAACTTTATCTTTCCAATCATATAAATCTTGCGGACCTCCAATATTAAATATTGCTGGTTCATTACCAGAAGCAATTTTTGCTCTGAGAACCGCTCCATAGTCAGACCCACCTCCAGCTGTTTCAACAGTAATTTTGACATTTGGATTTTCTTTCATGTAATCCTTTACTAAAATGTTTAGCTCATCTACTATTTCCACTTTGAACTGGAAAATATTTACTGTTACAGGGTCAGCCCCAAAAGCAAATGTTCCAAGAGAAAATATTGCGACGATAGCTAGGAAAATTTTTTTCATTGTTACCTCCTAAAAGTTTATGATAATTTTAATGCTGTTGTTTTTATTATACTACACTTTTTGATTTTGTCTAGTAATTTTTTTCATCCTAAAACTTTTATTAAAAATTTTTCCGTGAAAATAAAAAAGACTGAATTTATTTTATATAAAATTCAGTCTTTAAATATATTTTTCAGAGTAATCTATTTTTCCTAAAAATTATTGCAAGAATAGTCGAAACTAAAACGCAAATAACTATCACATACCAGAATCCAAATTTGAAACTTGCAAAAGGAACGTCGACGTTCATTCCCCAAATTCCAGATAATATTGTAGGTATTGCCATAATAATTGTAACAGATGTGAGACGCTTCATGAGTGTGTTAAAATTATTAGCAACTATTGCAGCGAATGATTCCATCACGACCCCCAAGACATCACTATAAATCTTCGCCATCTCAATCGCCTGTTTATTTTCTATGATTGCGTCTTCCAAAATATCAATGTCGTCCGGATATTTTTTGATTAAATTTAATCTGCTAAGTCTCTCCAAAACTATCTCGTTACTTTTTAGTGACGTAGAAAAATATACCAAGGATTTTTCCAGTACGAGGAGCTCAAATAGTTCCTGATTTCTAATTGAACCATGAATTTCATCTTCCAAAACTTTTGACTGCTTCTCAATATTTCTAAGAAAAACAAGATAATTAGCAGAATTTTTGTATAACATTTGAAGTAAGAAAGTAGTTTTTTTTGCAGTGGAAAATCCTTTAAAAGGGTTAGTCTTAAAAAATCCAAACAAAGTCACATCAATAGATGATACCGTCAAAATATTATTCTCAGTAATAATTATACCAACTGGCATTGTTGAATAAATAGTCTTTACAGGCTTAGATTTTTTATCTGTTTCTATATATGGTACATCTATAACTATCAAAGTTTCGTTGTCTTCAATTTCTATACGAGGTCTTTCTTCAGTATCCAGAGCTGCTCTAAGGCTTTGTTCTTCTATCTTTAATTTGTCCACGATAAAATCTATTTCAGATTTTGACGGGTTGACTAAAGTTACCCATGCATCATCTTCTATAGAGTCAAGTTTCACAAGATTGTCATTTATTGTTTTAAAAATTTCCATAAAGCACCTCCTTTAAAGCTTAGTAAAAAAATTAATTAATTAAGTTTCACCGAAATATTAACCAGATATGCACCCAAGTACATCACTTGAAATGCAACTCTGTCAGTTATGTCATATCCAACGCCAAGTCCGAGCCCAGCAATATAATCTTTTCCGATGTTTGTAGGATACGAAGCGTTAACTATTACTTTTCCATTAACTATGATCTGGTTGTTATCGTGATAACCCTTGACTATTCCTGCTCCAATATAAAAATGAAAGCCTGGAAGTTTTTGATCAAAAGGATAAAAATATCTATTCAAAGTTAAAGCATAAGCATCTTTGTAAAAACTGTTTATAAAAAATCCGCCAGCCACTCCCCACTTCTCACGAAATCTCCACTCCAAAGAAATCAAGTTTGGGTGATTATTATAGTATTTGTTTTTCCAGTTGTCATGATATGCAACCAAGGAAGTCATGAGTCGCAATTCTTTTTGATAAGGAGGTTTTTCTTCCTCAAAATTTTTTGTTCCATCGAGTTTTGCTTCTAAAAATTCAGGCTGAACTTTTTCAGTAGAAATTTTTTGAGCCTCTGTTTTAGTTTTTTCTTCTGCCATTACATCAAAAGTTTTCACAACAAAAAGTAATAGCCCTAGCATAATTATTTTTCTCAACATTTCGTAAAATTTCCTTTCAACTATTTGTATTTTTTTATATCTACTAGGAAATTTTTGTGGATAATCGGTGAATATTCCGTCCACTCCCCAGTTAAAAAGTTCGTTCGCTCTGGCAAGTTAATTAACTGTCCAGACGTTTACTCCATAATTTTTTCTTTTAAACTCAGCTACCATTTCACGTGTCAAATTTTTATTGCACGGATTAACAAATTCAGCTCGACATTTTTTTGCAGCGTCTTCCAATTTTCCAAAGATACTTTCCTCATCAAAGAGACAAGCGACTCTAATATCAGGATTTTTATTTTTAAAAGCCTCCAAAGTTTTATGGTCAAAACTCGACACAATAATTTTTCGCTCAGTATTTATTTTCTTAATATTTTGGTTCAAAGTTTCAATCATAAGTTCTGTGTATTTTTCGCCAAGACCACAAGTTTTTATCTCAATATTTGCGTTCAACTCAAATTTGCTTATCACATCTATAAGTTCGTCAATAGTTGGAATTTTTTCTCCAATAAATTAGTCAGAGAACCAACTTACAGCATCAATATTTTTAAGTTCATTTTTTGTGACATCATAAATTGATCCGCTTTTATTTGTATAGCGGTCTAGCGTGTCATCATGTGAAATAATAATTGTGTCATCACATAAAATATCTACGTCGCACTCAAACCACACAATTTTTTCATACTTGCAAAGTCTATTGTGTCATCACATAAAATATCTACGTCGCACTCAAACCACACAATTTTTTCATACTTGCAAAGTCTAAACGCCGACAAAGTATTTTCAGGTGCTAGAGACGACACGCCTCTATGAGCAAAAATTATTTTTTCCATGGCTGCCTCCCATACCAAAAATCGTCCTTCATATCATAACATTTTATAGGAAAAATTCAAAGCCTTTTTTTATTTTGAGATTTAGACTGAAAATTTTAGAGTTAAAACTTTATGATACAATAATTATTTCTTGCGAAACATAAAATATTCTAGAAAATTCCTTCTCAGAAGTTAGGTGAGTTTTTTATTTCTAGTTCATTATAAGTTTTGAAGAAAACAAATTTTTCAGAGACAAAATTTTGCGTAGTTCAGCCTATTAACTCTGTTCAAAAGCAAAAGTGACCAACAAAAATATTTTGGATTTTATGAAATTAATAAATTCTAGACCAAGAAAATTTTTTCACTGGAATCCTTCTTCTTATGAATTTTTTCACGAAATTCTAAATTGATGAATTTGACTTGACAATCAACCATTTTTGAATATTATATATATTATCTTGGCATTGTCTAAAAAAATTATTTTCAAAAAGATATTGACATTTTTAAAAAGTATGATATACTAAAAGCAGAATAAATAGATATTATAAAAGTGGAATATGATTAGGAGGAAGTATGTCTCTAAAACACGGATTGCTGGGTCTATTAAATTATGGAGAAATGACTGGCTATGAGCTTGATAAAATTTTTAAGGACTCTTTAAATTTTTTTTGGCAGGCTCAAATGAGTCAAATTTACAAAGAGTTAACTTTGATGGAAAAAAAAGGTTGGCTTACGTCTGAAATTATTATACAAACTGACAAGCCAAATAAAAAAAAATATTCTATAACAGAAGCAGGGAAGTCTGAATTTAAAAATTGGCTTCTTAGTTATGATATAAAATCTGAGCTAGAAGTCAAGAGTCCATTCCTAATGAGACTATTTTTTTCTGGCGATTTGCCCAAGGATAAAGTTATAAAAATGTTGGAAGATTATAAAGAAAGCTTTGAAAAATCTCTGATGGAGTTGAAAGTTTCTTCAAAAAATATAAATTACTATAAATCTAAAGTTCAAGATTCAGAAAAATCTATTTACTGGTATTCGGCTGCCATGTACGGAGAATTTCACTATGAAATGAATATCAAATGGGCAAAAAAAATTATACAACTTTTAAAAAAAGAAGATAATTTATAAAATTTTAATTATTATATTATGTTTGAAGTGAAATATTTTTTAAAAGATTAGAATTAAAATTATAAGGAGTTTATTATGATATCAAAAATTCAGAGACAATATTTTGAAAAAAGTTTAACGAAAAATTTGGATTTTAGAATAGAACAATTACAAAAAATAAAGCAAATTATTAATAACAGTGAGATTCTCATCACTGATGCTTTGAATAAAGATTTGGGAAAATGCGAGATAGAATCTTTTATGAGTGAAATAGATTTTGTTATAAATGAAATAGATTTTATGATTAGAAATTTAAAGAAACTAGCCAAACGTAAAAAAGTAAAAACTCCACTAATGTTTTTAGGTGGCTCAAGTTTTATAATACCAGAACCTTATGGTACTGTATTAATTATTGGTCCGTGGAATTATCCTTTTCAGTTAGTTATGCTTCCATTGATTGGTGCTATCGCTTCTGGAAATTGCACTGTTATAAAAACTTCTGAACTGGCTCCCAACATTTCAAAAGTAGTGGCTTCATTAATAAATAATAATTTTGATAAAGAATATCTCGTCGCTGTTGAAGGAGGAGTCCAAACTTCGCAAGAACTTCTTGCGCAAAAATTTGATTATATTTTTTATACAGGTGGAACAGCAGTTGGGAAAATCGTAATGGAATCCGCATCCAAAAATTTAACTCCAGTAACCCTTGAACTCGGTGGAAAAAGCCCTTGCATAATTGATAGCGATGCTAATTTAATTAATGCTACACGTAGAATAATTTGGGGTAAATTTTTGAACTGTGGACAAACTTGCGTGGCTCCAGATTATGTTTTCGTACATAAAAAAATTAAAAAGTTATTTATTGATACTGCAATAAAAGTAATAAAAGAATTTTATGGTGCTAATCCCATTGAAAATAATCAATACTCTCGTATTATAAATGAAAAACATTTTAACAGATTATTATCTTTAATGAGCGATAATAATATTTTGTACGGTGGGGAAAATGATATCTCAAAATTAAAAATTAATCCTACTCTTTTAGATTGTGTATCAGAAGAAAGCGAAATAATGAAAGAAGAAATATTTGGACCGTTACTTCCTATTTTAGAATTCGAGGACTTAAAAGAAGTAATTTCTTTCATTAATAAAAGACCTAACCCGTTAGCTCTATATTATTTTTCAAATAATCAAAAAAATATTGATCTTATTTTAAATGAAATTTCGTCTGGGGGAGTTTGTATTAATGATACGATTAATCATATCATTAATATTAATTTGCCTTTTGGTGGTGTTGGATTCAGCGGTATGGGAAGTTATCATGGCAAAGCTAGCTTCGATACTTTTTCTCACAAGAAGAGTGTCTTGAAAAATCAAATTCGCTATGATTCTAAATTAAAATACCCACCATACAGCGGTAAAATAAATATTAATACTATGAGAAAATTTGTAAAGTTTTTTTTAAGGTGATAGCTTATATAAATAGTGCATATAAATATTTTGCATAATTAATGGAGTGGTAAAAATGAAAATGATATTACATGATTTAGAGTCAAATGATTTTGAGAAATTATTTCCCTTATTATCTCCAGATATAAAAGTTATTTCAAATAATGGAGAAGCACATCATTGCATTGGTTGTTTTGGATGTTGGGTAAAGACACCGGCAAAGTGTGTGATAAAAGATGAGTATTCAAACATGGGGGAACTTTTATCTAAGTGTGAAGAGTATACTATTATTAGCAGATGTTATTATGGTGGGTTTAGTCCCTTTGTCAAAAATATTTTAGATAGAAGTATTTCATATATTCATCCTTATTTCAGAATAATAAATGGAGAGATGCACCACTTAATGAGATATAATAATATTCTAAAAACAAAAATTTGGTTTTATGGTAAAAATATTAGCTTGAGAGAAAAAAATATTGCTGAAGAATTAGTGAAACGAAATTCTATAAATTATAACAGTGCTGTCAGCACGACAAATTTTATTGATAATATTTCTGAGTTGAAAGGAGTGGAATTATGAAAATAGCACTCATCAATGGAAGTCCAAAAATAAATAACACAGCCTCAGGTTGTATCTTAGAAGACTTAAAAACTTTTTTGGTTGGAGATAATAATATTATCAATGAATTTCATTTTACAAAACATCAAATAAAAAATGAGGAACTATTAGCACTCAAAGAATGTGACGCTTTAATATTTGCAGTTCCATTATACGTAGATAGTATCCCATCACATTTATTAAGTTGTCTAATTCAGCTGGAATCTTTTTTTTCATCTAATAAGAATAAAAAAATAATGGTGTACACTTTAATTAATTGCGGATTTTATGAAGGGCATCAAAATAAATTAGCCACAGAAATGATGCAAGTTTGGTGCGAAAAATCTTCCATGATATGGGGACAAGGAATTGGGATTGGAGCAGGAGGAATGATTATCTATATAAAAAAAGTTCCGCTTGGTAGAGGACCTAAGAAAAATTTAGGTGTCGCATTGAGACGACTTGCTAAGAATATTTTGAATTGTGCTTCAGAAGAAAATATTTATATAACTGCAAATATCCCAAGATTTTTATATAAATTTGTTGCGGAATTTCAATGGGGACAAATTATAAAGTCAAACGGATTAAAGAAAAAAGATTTGTTTAAAAAAATGTAAATTAACTGTCAAAAAAATTAGAACCAAAAATTTACTAGATAAAAAATAAAAAATTTATAGGAGGAATTATCTTGAGAAAAAAAACTATCTTTATTATTTTAGTTTTATTTGCAACAAAAATTTTTGCTACAACAGTTTATGTGACTGTTTCTAATCTCGAAAATAAAACTGGATTTATCAGACTTGTCGCTTGTGAAGAGGAACATTTCACATCTGAAACACCAGAAAAATTTTGCATCTCTGCACAAATCATAAAATTAACAGGTTCATTAAAAGAGCATGTATTTGTTTTTAATAATATGCCTGAAGGAGAATTTGCTTTTTTCGGTTACCTTGACGCAAAAAACAAAGGAACAATTAGCAAAAATCTTTTTGGTATTCCAACTGATACAGTTTTTTATTCAGCTGACGTAACTCCTTTCTCATTAAAAGGAGCTCCAAAATTTGAAAAAGTAAAAACTAAAGTTGAGGGTGGCGTTTTAAACGTTAAACTCATTACTCAATAATTTTTTCTTTATAATTTTAAATTTTTAAAATTTAGATTCTTGAAGCCATAAAAAAATGTAACAATAAATTAAAAAAGTCTAGTAATATTAAAAGACATTAATTTTCAAAATATTAGTAATTAAAAAATTCTGTATGAAAAAATACAGGATTTTTTATGTTGAAAAAAAGTTGTTTGAAACTAATATTTTTTAGTATAGTGGTTATTTGTTTTTTTTGTTATTTTTTAAAATTTACTAGCTTTATAGCAAATTTTGATAGACCAGGTTAAATGAAAGCTTGACAAAACTTAGAATTTAAATTAATATAATTGTCAAATGTTTAAAATTTAAAAAGGGGTGTTTATATGATAATGTTTGTAAGTTTATTTATTTGTTTATTATTTTTTGCTATTGGAGATTACTTTGGCGTTTTAACTAAAGCTAAACTTTCATCTGTATTTGTGGCTCTTCTTCTTTTCTTAATTGGGTTTATGACCAAAATTTTACCTTCTGATATCATAAAACTTGCAGGGCTTTCTGAAATGGCGAAATGGTCTTCTCCTGTGCTTGTCTTTCATATGGGGACAATGATAAATATTAGAGAACTTATAGATAATTGGCGAACAGTTGTCATGAATATTATCGCAATGGTTGTTGCGGTTATTTCAACATTTTTGGTAATTTCATTTATTGGAAGAGAAGCTGCAATTGTAACAATTCCAATAATTAACGGGGGAATAATTGCCACAAACATAATGACTCAGGCTGCTTTAGCAAAAGGTCTTAACACTGTAGCTGCACTTGGAACACTTGTTTATGCAATTCAAAAATTTGTTGGAACTCCACCAGCGTCATATTTTGGAATGAAAGAAGCTAATTTAATTCTTGCTGATTATAGAGCAAATAAAACAAACTTTAAAGAAAAAAAAGAAAATACAGAACATAAAAAAAATACAAATGGAATTTTCTTCCGTAAGTATGAAAAATATTATACTATGTATATTTGTATAGCTATCTCTATTGGAATGGCAGCTTTTTCAGTTTTAATTCAAGAAAAAATAAAATTGAATGCAAGTATCGTGGCTTTACTTCTTGGAGCAATATTAAATCAACTTGGTCTTGTTCCTAATAATATATTGGATAGAGCAAAGGCTTCTGGAATTTTATCTATGGCTGTATTTGCAAGTCTAATTCCATCACTTGCGACTCTTTCTTTTGGAGAACTATTAACTCTTGGATGGCAAATTATTATTATTTTCATATCTTTCCTTGTTATGACTTATATATTTCTTTATCTAATTCCAACTTGGAAAGTTGTTGGTTCTAAAAATTTAGCTATGGGGATTGCTATGACACAGCTACTAGGCTTTCCTGCAACGTTTCTTATTGCGAATGAAATTGCAACAGCTGTAGCTGAAAATGAAGAAGAAAAAAAAGTCGTCTTAGACAAAATAACACCAGTTTATGTAATTGGTGGATTAGTTTCTGTGACTTCTCTTTCAATTGTTATTGCAGGAATTTTTGCGACACTTCTTTAAAATTTATAAAAAAATCGTGGAGGTAAAAATGAAATTTGATTCAACGATATATCCTTATGCTTCAAGGAGAAATGTTCAATACGCAAAAAACGGAATGGTTGCTACGGGTTCTCCTCTTGCTGCTGAGGCAGGACTAGAAATATTGAAAAAAGGTGGAAATGCCATAGATGCTGCAATTGCTACTGCTGTTGCACTAACTGTTGTCGAACCAACGGGATGTGGAATAGGTGGAGATGCTTTTGCAATAATAAGTATAAAGGATAAAATTTTTGGGTTAAATTCTACTGGAAGTGCTCCAATGAGTTTAAATGCTAATGAGTTATTTCAAAAAGGATTTAAAGAAATGCCAAAGTATGGGTTAATTCCTGTAACGGTTCCTGGAATTCCAAAAGCATGGCATGAACTTAGTAAAAAATTTGGGAAATTAAGTCTCGAAGAAGTAATGCAGCCAGCTATAAAACTTGCTGAAGAAGGATATGCTATATCGGTTAATGTTGGAAAACTTTGGAAAAAAGGATATGAAAACTTCAAAAAAGAGAAAGGTGAAGAGTTCAAGTACTGGTTTGAAACATTTGCTCCAAATGATAAAGTCCCAAATATAGGTGATATTGTTTATTTAAAAGATCATGCTAAAACTTTAAAAATTCTTGCAAAAACAAATTGTCAAGATTTTTATTCAGGAGACTTAGCGAATAAAATAGATGAATTTTCAAAAAAATATGGAGGGTACATTCGGAAATCTGATTTAGAGAATTTTGAAGTTGAGTGGGTCAACCCTATTTCAGTAAAATATCGTGGATATGATGTCTATGAAATTCCGCCAAATGGTCATGGAATAAGTGCTCTTATGGCTTTAAATATTCTTGATCAATTTGAATTTTCAGATAGAGAAACTATCGAAACTTATCACAAAATGATTGAGGCAATGAAATTGGCGTTTGTTGATACTCAAAAATACGTTGCAGATCCAAAATATATGAGCGTGTCTGTTGAAGAACTACTATCAAAAAAATATGCTACCGAACGAGCTAGACTTATTGGAGATACTGCTATTATGCCTGAAGCTGGAAATCCAAAATCAGGTGGAACAGTATATCTTGCAGTAGCTGACAATGAAGGAAATATGATATCTTATATACAAAGTAATTATATGGGATTTGGTTCAGGAATGGTTGTTCCTAATACTGGAATATCTCTTCATAATAGAGGAAACAATTTTTATTTAGATGAAAAAAGTCCAAATAATTTGGAGCCAGGCAAAAAACCATATCACACTATAATTCCTGGATTTTTAGCTAAGGATGGAAAAGCTATTGGGCCGTTTGGAGTTATGGGAGGATTTATGCAGCCACAAGGTCATGTGCAAGTTGTTACTAATACAATTGATTTCATGCTTAATCCTCAGTCTGCACTTGATGCACCAAGATGGCAATGGATTGGTGGGAAAATTATTGAGCTTGAAGCATCTGTGCCGAATCATATAGCTTATGGTCTTTCAAGTAGAGGGCATGATATAAAAGTTATTCCAGATTCATTAATGTTTGGCAGAGGTCAAATTATTTGGCGTCTAGATAATGGAGTTTTATGTGGTGGAACCGAACCAAGAACAGATGGAGCAATTGCACTTTGGTAATTAAGGAGAAATATTTATGAAATTTTATTTGGAATTATTTTGGGTATTTTTTAAAATAGGAATGTTCACAATTGGTGGCGGATATGCAATGATTCCAATTATCAAAAAAGAAGTTGTGGATAGAAAAAATTGGTTGGCTGAAGAAGAATTTTTGGATGCCCTTGCAGTTGCACAATCTGCACCAGGGGTTATGGCTGTTAATACCGCTGTTTTTGTTGGATCAAAATTAAGAAAGACAAAAGGGTTAATTGTATCTGCACTAGGTGCGGTTCTTCCTTCGTTCATTATAATTTTAATAATAGCATTTTTTTTTAGAAATGTTCAAGACAATAAATATGTAATAGCAGCTTTCAAAGGAATAAAACCAGCTGTGATTTCACTAGTACTTGCTCCTGCAATTACTATGTCAAAAAAAGCAGGAATTAATTATAAGAATTTTATCATTCCTATTATCATTGCAGTTTTAATTGGAATATTAAAAGTAACTCCAATTATTTTTATAATTATTGGAATGTTCGCAGGAAATTATTTTTATAGTCAGAAAGGGAGCGCTAAAAAATGATCTATCTAAAACTTTTTCTAACATTTTTTAAAATAGGATTGTTTAGCTTTGGCGGTGGATATGCCATGCTTTCACTTATATCTCAAGAAGTAGTGTATAACAATAAATGGATTTCAATGGGGCAGTTCACAGACATAGTCGCAATTTCACAAGTAACACCAGGACCAATCGCAGTTAATACCGCAACATATATTGGCTATACTGCTAGTGGAACAGTTCTTGGTTCTGCTATGGCAACGTTAGGTGTAATTTTACCCTCAATTATTGTTATGATTATTCTCTTGAAATTTATTGAAAAATTTAAAAATTTTTCTTTTGTTGATAGAGCCTTTAAAGGATTAAGAATTGTTGTAATTGGTCTTATTCTTGGAGCGGCTTGTTTGCTTATGACAAGAGAAAACTTAATTGATTATAGAAGTTATATAATTGCAGGAGTTGCTCTTTTTGCCACATTGAAATATAAAGTTGGTCCGATACCTCTAGTAATTGTTTCAGGATTTATTGGTGTTCTACTTTATCAATAGAGATATTTTATTTGTAAAAATAATGATGATAAAAAAATTAATATAATTTACTTTACTTTGCAACAGTGGCTTTAACTCCACTGTTTTTTTTATGTGCAAATAAAATTCCTGTTTAAAATTGTGATAAAAAAATTGGCATAATATTTTTGATAAAGCAAATTTATTTACTTTTTTAATCTCTGGTGTTATAATTCTTTCGTTAGATAAAAAAAATTGAAATCGAGGTTGAGAGATGAAAAAACAAGTAGTCATTATTGGTGCTGGTTATGCAGGAGTTCTTACAGCAAAACATTTGGAGAAAAGGCTCAAGTCTCATGATTGTGAAATTACAATTATAAATAAAAGTCGATATCACGTGATGAAAACTGAACTTCATGAGGTGGCAGCAGAACGAGTTGAAGAGAGAAATGTTTGCATGGACTTGAAAAATATTTTTTATGGTCGAAAAGTTACCGTGG
>JBOFDW010000050.1:0-4080 GCA_051647385.1 Fusobacteriaceae bacterium | reverse complement strand
ATATGGGAGTTACAATGCTCAGCACTCTTATTGCAAAAAATGTGTCTGACAAAGTTTTTCAGCCGTCTATTTTTGAAGAAAAGATTTATACATATTTAATTTCTATGTATGAAGCACAAAAAGAAGCTGATGACGATAGCGAATATATAGATTTTGAAATATCAGATTTTATAGAAAACTTTTTAGGCAATAAAATGAACAGAACCTATTATACAAAAGTTGAGCAATCGCTGAAAAATTTAAAAAATACTGAGTATCAATTTATTGTATCAAATCATACAAAGCTTGGTAAATTTAAATTTGAAGATGAAGAATTTAAACTTTTGACTTATCAAAAGCTTAAAACAGGTAAAAAAGTTTATTATAGAGTAATCCTTAATAAAAATATTAGGCGAAAAATAAAAGAAAAAAGATATGTAAAATATAATTCTAAGCCTCTTGTGGAAATTATGAATATAGATCCAATCGCCTCAAGAATTTATAAATATATAAGTTTTGCTCGTATGGGAGAAGATACTAACAGAATAAATATAAGGACTCTTGCCGCAATTATTCCATTAAAGACAGAACAAATTACTGAGCGTATAGGAAAAGATGGACGGACAAAAGAATATATTCTTTGTAGAATGAAACAAGTTTTGGCTCGTATTATCAAGGCGTTTGAAGTTTTGATAAAACTGGGATATATAGAATATTGCCAAGAAGAAAGAGTTAAGCAAGAAAATACATATTATTTGACTTATAAGTTTAATAAAGAAAAAGATTGGACTTGCCATATTTCATCTTATATAGAAAATAATTCTCCTAACGGAAGAAAGAAAAAACTTATTAAATCTAATAAAGAAGTTAATTTAAAAGTTCAAAAAAATCCAGAAGATCCAAAAGAAATAAAAACGATTACTAAAGCAAATAGCCTTGCAACAGAAAAAGTAAAAGTTTCTAAGAATGAATTTTCTGATATTATATATAAAAAAATAAACAAAGCAAAGAAAAATATATATATAAATAAGTCTTGGGAGAAAAAAGTTGATGGGAAAATACACAGAATTTATAAAGAGCACGGGGAAGAATTTACAATTTTAGTCCTTGAAAATCTTTCAAAATTGGCTGGGCCTGTTAAGACAACTCTAATACAGTATCTCAATGGTATGCTTTCAAATATGCTATCGGACAAAAATAAAAAAAACAATTTGCAGATTTTTGTTTTGGATGACAATGCAAAAATGTTAAACGGAAAAATTAATATTACTAAGACAGGAAGAAAACGTGCTGAGAAAAATTTTCTTAAAATCCAGACGGTTGATATTCCTCAAGAAAAAACTTTTTCCGAAAAATATGAAAGTCTAGATGAATTAGAAAAATTAAAAATAGAAGGGCAAGCTCTAAAACTTTGCTGCAAAGAAACGGATATTTCTGAAAAAATGCTTTTGAAAATGAAGGATCAACTTCCAGTTGCTTATAAAAACGCACTTAAAGATTATATTGATAAAATATTGGAAGCTAATTTTTCTGATAAATAAAATTCACTCCAAAATTAATTTAAAACAAAAATTTTAGCGAAAAAATAAAAAATAAAGAAAATTTTCCTCTTGGCGTGGGGGGATATTATTATTGTGATAATGATTGAAAGAATTTAATTTTTGTGATATTATAGAGTGTATAAGAAATTGGAGGAATGTTATGGAAAAAATTTCGATAACGAGTGAGTTTATAAAACTGGACCAGTTTTTGAAATGGGTTGGAGTTGTTAGCAACGGAGTTGATGCAAAACATTTCATTCTGGATGGACTGGTTTTTGTGAATGGTGAAAAAGAGCTTAGACGTGGTCGTAAACTTTATTCAGGGGATGTCATAAAATTCCAAAAAAAAGAATATGTAGTCGAAAAGTCATAGGCGGTGTGAAGATTGGAGATAAAAGAAATAAACTTTATAAATTTTCGGAATTTATGCGATTCAAATATAAAGTTTGGTTCTGACTTCAATCTTTTTTATGGAAAAAATGGTCAAGGCAAGACAAGTATTTTAGAGTCAATTTATTTTACTGGTACTGGAAAAAGTTTTCGTACATCAAAAATAAATGACATTATAAAATATTCCAAAGATAAGTGCGGCACATATCTTGCTTACTCAGATAAAAATGGTGAAAAAAGTATAGCTGTAAAATTTTCTGATAAAAAAAAAGAATATAATTTTAATGGAAAAAAAGTTGTACATAATGAATTTTATGGAAAAATAAATATGATTGCTTTTATTCCAGAAGATATAGAACTAATAACAGGAACTCCTTTAGTCAGAAGAAAATTTTTTGATGAAGAAATTGCTCAGAGTAGTTTTGAATATTATAAAAATTTAATGGATTTTAATAAAGTTTTAAAAATAAGAAATCAGTATTTGAAAGAGAAAAAAAAATCTCAGATAAGAGAAGTTTATGAAGAAGAATTTATAAATTTGGCGACGCAGATTATTTTTAAGAGACTTGAGTATATAAAAAATATAAGTATTATTTTAAATTTAAATTACAGAAAATTATTTGATAACAATAAAGAACTTGAGATGAGTTATGTTTCAAATATTGGATATGAGAAAAAAAATAATACTCAAGAAGAAATCAAGAAAAAAATTATAGATCAAATAGAAAAAGAAAAATATAACGAAGAAAAATATGGATACTCAATGGTAGGTCCTCAAAAAGATGAGTTCAAGTTTTTATTGAACGGAAAAGATTCAAAAGCTTTTTCATCTCAAGGAGAAAAAAAATCCATAGTTTTTTCTTTGCGACTTTCTGAGATAGATATGATTTTTAAAGAAAAAAAAGAAACTCCTATATTTTTAATAGACGACATATCTTCTTATTTTGATAGTATAAGAAAAGAAAATATTTTGAATTACCTAAAAAAAAGAAATATCCAACTTTTTATAAGTTCCACAAGCGATATAAATATTGAGTGCAAAAAGTTCCAAATAGAGAACGGAGAGATATTATGCTGAGGAAAATATCTGAGCTCGTATGGTCAAGAATTAATAAGACGGAAAAACTTAAGGAGGTTTATTTAAAAGCCAACTGGGAAAAAATAGTTGGAGATTTAAGTAAAAAAAGTTCCCTCAACAAAATCGAAAAAGGAATTGCTTTTTTGAATGTTGAGAATAGTGCGTGTCTTCATTTTATGACTTTAAAGAAAGAAGAATACAAAAAAAAATTTAACGAAATTTTGGAAGAAGATTATATAAAAGATTTAAATTTTAAGTTAAAAAAAATTTAGAAAATAGGAAGTGGGAAAGGAATGTCAAACAATTATGAAGCTAGTAATATTACAGTATTGGAAGGCTTGGAAGCAGTAAGAAAAAGACCTGGAATGTATATTGGGTCTACTTCGGAAAGAGGGCTTCACCATTTAGTTTGGGAAATTATAGATAACTCAGTAGATGAAGCGCTTGCTGGGCATTGCTCGGAAATATCCGTAAATATTTTGTCAGAAAATATTATAGAAGTTTCTGATAATGGAAGAGGAATTCCTGTTGGATTACATCCAAAATTTGGAAAATCTGCATTGGAAATAGTTATGACAGTTTTGCATGCTGGTGGAAAATTTGAAAATGATAACTATAAAGTTTCTGGAGGACTTCATGGAGTTGGAGCTTCTGTTGTTAATGCACTTTCAGAATGGATGGAAGTTATAGTAAAACGTGATGGAAAACTTTGGTTTCAATCTTACAAAAGAGGGATTCCAGTTGAGGATGTAAAAGTTATCGGAGAATCTGATAGCAATGGAACAACTACAAGATTTAAAGCTGATGATACAATTTTTGAAACGCTTATTTATAGCTTTGATACTCTTGAGCAAAGATTAAAAGAACTCGCGTATTTGAATAAGGGACTAAGAATTATTTTTTCTGATTTAAGAAAAGAAACTCCTAGAATTTCTGACTTGAAATATGACGGCGGAATTTTAGATTACATAATAGATATAGAAAAAAATGAGACTCAAGTTATGAAGGCTCCTATATTTTTAAGTGGTACTCAAGATGATGTTGATGTTGAAATTTCAATGGCTTATAATACAAGCCAGCGAGAGACAATAT
>JBOFDW010000049.1:0-11695 GCA_051647385.1 Fusobacteriaceae bacterium | reverse complement strand
AAATAGATGAAACAGAGTTTGCCATAAAACCAATGAACTGCCCAGGTGGGATGTTAGTTTATAAACAACATATTCATTCTTACAAAGAATTTCCAATAAGAGCAGGAGAACTTGGACAAGTCCATAGACATGAATTTTCTGGGGCACTACATGGACTGATGAGAGTTAGAACTTTTACACAAGATGATGCACACATTTTTATGAGACCAGATCAAATTCATGACGAGATAATCGGAGTGATAAAACTTATTGACAAATTTTATAAAGGACTTTTTGGTTTTGAATATTCGATAGAACTTTCTACAAAACCAGAAAAAGCTATCGGGTCGGATGAAATTTGGGAAAAATCAGAGTCAATTCTTGCTGCAGCACTAAAATCTCTTGGAAGAGAATTCAAAATAAATCCAGGAGATGGTGCCTTTTATGGACCAAAATTAGATTTCAAAATAAAAGATGCAATAGGAAGAATTTGGCAATGTGGAACAATTCAGCTTGATTGGAATATGCCTGAGCGATTTGATTTGTCTTATATTGGTGAAGATGGAGAAAAACATAGACCAGTCATGATTCATAGGGTTGTGTTTGGTTCAATTGAAAGATTTATGGGAATACTTATGGAACATTTTGCTGGAGCATTTCCTGTATGGCTAGCTCCTACTCAAGTTAAGATTTTGACTATAAATGATGAAGTGATTACTTATGCAAATAAAGTTTTTGAATTACTTAAAGATAGAGGAATAAGAGTTGAGCTAGATTCTAGGGCGGAATCAATCGGGTATAAAATTCGTGAAGCAAATGGAAAATATAAGATTCCTGTTCAACTGATTATTGGAAAAGAAGAAGTAGAAAATAATTTTGTGAATATAAGAAGATTTGGAAATCAGCAACAAACTTCGCTATCTCTAGAAAAATTTTTAGAAAATATTGTTGAGGAAGCAAAAATAAAATTTAACTGCTAACGGAGGATTGATGGAAAGTGGCTGGACACAGTAAATGGAATAATATCAAACATAGAAAAGGTGCACAAGATAAAAAGAGAGCTTCACTTTTTACAAAACTTGGAAGAGAAGTTATGGTTGCAGCTAAAGAGGGCGGAGGAGATCTAGATTTTAATCCTAGGCTTAGATTAGCAATAGAAAAAGCTAAAGCTGCCAATATGCCAAAAGATGTACTGGAGCGAGCAATAAAAAAAGGTACTGGAGAACTTGCTGGCGATGAAATAATGGAAATAAGATATGAAGGATATGGACCAGCTGGAACAGCTTTTATTGTTGAATGTGTAACAGATAATAAAAATAGAACTGCTTCGGATGTTCGATCGGCTTTTACTAGGAAAGGTGGAAATCTTGGAACTGATGGGGCTGTCGCATGGAAATTTAAAAAATGCGGATGCATTAGTGTAGAATCAAAAGGGAAAAATCAGGATGAATTTATGATGCTAGCTCTTGAAGCTGGTGCAGATGATGTTATTGATGATGGCGAAGAATTTTTTGAAGTAATAACAGAATTTACAAAATTCCAAGAAGTTCTCGAAAATTTAAATAAGGCTGGAGTAAAATATATTGATGCTGAAATCACAATGTTACCAGAAAATAAAATAGAAATAAAAGACCTTGATACAGCAAAAAAAGTTATGCTACTTTTTGATACGCTAGACGAAATAGATGATGTGCAAAATGTTTATGCTGATTTTGATATTAGTGAAGAACTTTTAGAGCAACTATAAAAAATTTTAAATAAAGAAAAATTAATTATAAATTATTATTTTATAAATATTTACTTCAATAAAAAAGAGTTGACTTATACAATACTTTGTAGAAGTCAACTCTTTAAATTTAATATTAAATATATTTGTAATTTTTTTTAATACATTTCTGCAAGTCTAGCTTTTACAGATTCATCCTCTAAATATTCATCATAAGTCATAACTTTATCAACAGTACCGTTTGGAGTAATTTCTATCACTCTGTTGGCAACAGTCTGAATAAATTCATGATCATGCGCTGCAAAAAGAATGGTACCTTTAAAACTAATCAGACCTCTGTTTATTGAAGTTATTGCTTCAAGATCCAAGTGGTCTGTTGGATTATCAAATATTAAAACATTTGCATTTGAAAGCATCATCTTAGACAAAATACAACGTTGTTTTTCTCCACCGGACAAAACTTTTACTTTCTTCAAAACTTCTTCTCCAGAAAATAACATTCGTCCCAAAAATCCTCTTACAAAAGAATCGTGATCATCTGGTGAATAAGGTCGAAGCCAATCAACCAAATTTAAATCGTTATTATTAAAATATTTCGAATTATCTTTTGGCATATAAGCTTGGCTTGTTGTGACACCCCAAGTATAAGTTCCAGAATCTGGTTCAAGCTCACCAGTAATTATTTGGAACAAAGTAGTTTTAACCATGTCATTCATTGCAAGAAAAATTATTTTGTCGTTTGTATTTACAGTAAAAGATAAATTATCAATTAATTTTACACCGTCAATTGTTTTGCAAAGATTTTCAATTTTTAGCAAATTATTTCCAGCGTCTCTTTCTGCTTTAAATTCTACAAATGGATATTTTCTGTTGGAAACTTGCATATCTTCAAGTTGCAATTTGTCAAGCTGTTTTTTTCGTGAAGTAGCCTGAGAAGATTTTGATGCATTGGCACTAAAACGAGCAATAAATTCTTTCAACTCTTCACGCTTTTGTTCTACTTTTTTATTTTTATTATTTATCAGAGTCAGCATAAGTTGGTTGGACTCATACCAGAAATCATAGTTACCAACCGTAATTTGAATTTTGCCATAATCAATGTCTGCCATATGAGTACAAACCTTATTCAAAAAATGCCTATCATGAGAAACTATTATTGAAGTCATCGAATCAAGATTTTCCAATAAAAAATTTTCAAGCCAAGATACTGCAAGAATATCGAGTCCATTTGTTGGCTCATCTAAAAGTAAAATATCAGGTTTACCGAAAAGAGCAGAAGCCAAAAGCACCTTTACTTTTTTTGGTTCTGGCAATTCCTTCATAAGTTTCGAATGTAAATCAGCTCCTATACCAAGACCCATCAACAACATTTCAGCTTCAGGTTCGGCACTCCAACCGTCAAGTTCAGCAAAATCACCTTCAAGTTCAGCAGCTCTAAGACCATCTGCATCACTAAAATTTTCTTTTGAATAAATGGAGTTTTTTTCTACCATAATATCCCAAAGTTTTTTGTTTCCCATAAGGACTACATCAATTACTTTATCTTCTTCATTAGAAAAGTGGTCTTGCTTTAAAACTGACATTCTTTTGCCTTTGTCAATTATAATTTGACCTTCTGTTGGCTCTAAATCACCAGAAAGAATTTTTACAAATGTTGATTTACCAGCTCCATTCGCCCCAATTAGTCCGTAACAATTTCCTGATGTGAATTTTATACTCACTTCCTCAAATAATTTTCTACTTCCAAAACGCATTCCTACGTTTGCTGTTGCTATCATTATTATCCTCCTAAAAAATTTACCATATATATTAAAATTATTTTTATCAAACGCAAGATATATTCTACCACAAATCCAAAAAAAAATAAACTCATTTAAGAGTTCATATATAAAAATTTTGGAAATAAATTTTTGTTAATTTAAATTTCAAACTTATTATTAAAAAATTATCTTTTTACAATTAAATTTTGACCAAAAATAACTTTATGAAAAATATATATAAAAAAAATTAATAAATAATAATAAAATTTAAATAATATTTTATGTAAATTAAATTTGGAAGAAGTGAGGGTAAATATGACACTTAACAAAATTGAAGTTTTTTATTTGGTAGCGAATTCTTTAAACATGTCAGCGGTTGCAAGAAAACTTGACATAACACAACCAGCAATAAGTCAGATTATAAAAGAGTTGGAAAAAGAATATACTTCAAAATTTTTTAATCGACTCGGAAAAAATCTTGAACTTACACCAGAAGGTCATACGTTTTATAATTACGCTAGAAGAATTTTAAATATCTCGCGAGAAGCAAAAGAAACTTTAGAATCATTTAGACTGGAAGAAAAAAAAATAAAGGTTGGAGTCGCTATTGGCGTTCAAAATTATTTCTTTAAGATTTTGTCTGAAATAAAAAAAGATATGAGAGAAAGCAAAATAGAAATAATAATAAAAAATTCCAGTGAAATATATGATTTGGTTATGGAAGGCAAAATTGATATGGGGCTTTTGAGTTCAGAATTTTCACATGAACAGCTTGAAAGTTTTCCTGTTGTAGAAGATGAAATAGTTATAATTTCTGAAAAAAAAAACGACGTTTCTTACAATAATTTAAGCAAAGAAATATTTGTTTTGCGAGAAGAAAAAAGTAGTTTGATGAATCTTATGAAAGATATTTTTGTTAAAGAAAATATTGAAGTTCGGAAACTTTTTGAAGTTAGCGATAATTTTGCAGTTGCAAAAGCTGTTTCGTTAGGACTTGGAATTGGATTTGTACCAGAAAGTTCTCTTGACGGATTAGAAAAGAATTTTAATATTTATAAATTTCCAAAACTAAAAGCTTCTCTAAAATTTAATTTGGTTTATACAAGCGACAAAATTTTATCCGAAAAAATGTCAAAATTAGTTCGTTTGATTTCAAGATAAAATATCAAAATAGACTTAAATATAAAAGTATATAATAATATGCTTATGAATTATTTTTTATGTTCTATAAAAATTTATAACGAATATTAAAGTTAAACTTATTTAGGGAGGAAGATGGAATGGCAGTTTTAAAAGATGATGTTATTCAAAAAATGCAAGAAATTGTTGATGATTGCATGGGGGATTCAAATGCGGCATGTATAACAGCTTGTCCTATGAATACAGATGCAAAAGGTTATGTCAAATTAATAGGAGAAGGCAAGGGGAAAGAAGCGATAAAACTTATAAGAGAAAAACTTTTTATTCCTGGAGTTTTGGGTAGAATTTGCCCACACGGTTGTGAAACAAAATGCCGACGGTCAGAAGAAGACGCAGGAATAGCAATTGCTGCACTAAAAAGATATGCCAGCGATAATTTTGATAATTCTAACGATTGGGATTTGACTAAAAAATCTTCAACTGGTAAAAAAATTGCTGTAATTGGTTCTGGACCAGCTGGAGCCCAAGCAGCTCTTGATCTTGCAAGAGATGGACACAGCGTAACTATTTACGAAAAATCTCCTGTTGTTGGTGGAATGATGAGACTTGGAATTCCTGAATACAGACTTCCAAGAGAAATTATTGACGGCGAATATTCTTTGCTCTCAAAACTTGGTATAGAAATAAAACTCAACGCTGAAGTGGGAAAAGATATTTCTTTTGAAGATTTAAAAGAAAAAAATGATGCAGTTCTAGTTGCTGTTGGAAGACAAATTGGGAGAGTAGAAAAAAGAGCCAAAAATTTCGATGCTGTTGGCACTTTTAATGCTGCTGATTTTCTAAAGGAAGCTTCTCTTACAAAAAAAGTCAAAGGTATTGGGAAAAAAGTTGTTGTAATCGGAGGCGGAGATGTTGCAATGGACTGCTCTCGAGTTTCTCTTCGAATTGGTGAAGTAGAAGAAGTTTACAATATTTCTCTTGAAAAAGATTTCGATGAAATGCCAGCTTCTGAGCATGAAATACATGGGGCAAAAGAAGAAAAAGTTAATTTCAAATGTGGATTTGGAATATTTGGGATAAATTTAGATAAAGATGGAAAAATAAAATCTGCAGACATAATAAAATGTACTTCGATTTTTGATAAAGATAAAAATTTTAATCCTCAGTTTGATGAAAAAAATATCGAGACAATAGAATGTGACACAGTTATTTTTGCAATAGGTCAAGCAGTTGATAATTCGTTTGACAAAAATTCGTCATTAAATCTAAAAAAGAACGGAACTTTTGATGCAGATATGCTTACACTACAGTCTGTTTCATCTCCGAAAGTTTTTGTTGCTGGAGATTGTGCAAGTGCACTTGTGGTTGTTGGTGCTATGGCGGAAGGTCGAAGAGCTGCAAAGTCTATCACAAGATTTTTGGGAGAAAAAGATTTGAAAGAAGGCAGAAAACTTGAGGAAGAGGGTGGTTCTTCTGAGACAAAACTTTACTTGCCAAAAGAATATCTGCCTGAAGGTTGGGATGCAGCAGAAAAGAAAAAGAGAAAAATACCAAAGACAATCGATGTTGAAAAAAGAACGAAAAATTTTGCTGAAGTGGAAAAAGTTTTCACAAAAGAAGAAGCAGAAAAAGAAGCGTCAAGGTGTCTTCAGTGCGAGTGTAAACTTTGTATGAAAGAATGTATAATGCTAAATGATTATACGAGTTGTCCGAAAGAACTTTTCTCACAATATTTAGAAAAAGGCTTAGATGATATGGACTCAAAAATTGCATACTCATGTAATATGTGTGACCAGTGTACACTAAAATGTCCAAAAGAATTTAAAATAAAAGTGCCATTCTCGAAGATGAGAAGTGCGTATGTTTTGGATAATTGTGGAAAATCTCCAATGAAAGGTCACAAAGCAATTGAAATTCATCAAGCACTTGGATTTTCAAAAGTATTTAACACAACAAATTCAGCTCCGAATAAACACAAAACAAAATATGCATTTTTCCCCGGATGTTCTTTGCCATCATATAATCCAAATGCTGTTGGAAAAATTCTTGAGCATTTGGAAGATAAACTTGGAGAAGAAGTTGGTTCAGTATTAAAATGTTGTGGAAAACCTCCAAAAGCTCTTGGACAAGATGATTTATTCAAGAAAAGATTTGAGACAGTTCAAACTGAACTTGATAAGTTGGGCGCAGAATATGTTATAGTTGCTTGTCAATCTTGCTATGGAATTTTTAGAGATTACGCAAAACAAAAAGTTATATCTTTGTGGGAACTGTTGCCAGAAATTGGACTTCCAGAAAAATCAGTTGGAATTGGAAAGAATTCTGATGCCAAATTTAATATTCATGATTCATGCTCAATCAGAGGTCAACATAAAATTCATGACGGAATAAGATGGATAATGAAAAATCTTGGTTATCAAATTGAAGAGTTAGAAAATTCTAGAGATAAGACAAGATGTTGTGGATTTGGCGGAATGATTGTGCCTGCTGTTCCTGATGTTGCCAAAAGAGTAATGGACAGAAGAGCTCATGAAACTACAACTGGCCATATGGTAACGTATTGTGCTGCATGCCGTGAGTCAATGGAAAAAGGTGGAACAGATGCAGTTCATATTTTGGATTTAGTTTTCGGTGACACTTATAACGAAAGTAAATCTGCATCAAGGAATCAAGGTCCTGTAAAACAATGGATGAACAGATATAAATCTAAACAAGAATTACAAAAAGTTTCAAAATGTTATGTGCCAAAAAAAGTTGGAGGGGGAAATTAATGAAAAAATGGATTAAATTAATAGCGGTTATTTTTATAGTAGCAATATTGGTTTTTGCACTTATAAAATCTGGAGCAATAGAATATTTAAAAGACAGAGAAAAAATGCAACAACTTATAGATGGACTTGGAGTATGGGGACCACTGGTTTATATAGTATTATTTACACTCGTAACATTGACTTGTGTTTCAACAGTTCCCATCGCAGTTGTTGGTGGACTTGTATTTGGTCCAGTACTAGGCATAATTTATACAGCTATTGGAGCTGGAATTGGACTTTCATGTTCTTTTCTTATCGCAAGATACCTAGCTAAAAAATCTTTGGAAGAAAAATTTGGAAATTCTGATGTGTTCAAAAAAATAAATAATGGAGTAAAAAATGACGGTTGGTTTATTTTAGCGGTGACAAGATTTTTGCCAATCTTTCCATTTGGGATTCAGAATTATGTTTATGGTCTAACTCCTATCGGATTTGTTCAATATGCAATTTTATCGACTCTATTTATTTTGCCAGGTATTTCAATTTTCGTTATACTTGCCGGAGCTATTGCCTCAGGTGATATGAAACTGGCTATGCAAAGATTTTTTATTGCTTGTGGACTTCTTTTAGTTTTGACAATTCTTACAAAAATCATTGCCAAAAAATCTAAAGCAAAGTAAAATCTGTTTATAAGTACTTTTTTATAATTTTGACTTGTAAAAAAATTTAAATTAAATTAAAAACGAGGAGTTGTTTATGAAAAAAATTATTGCTATGATTTTATTGGTATTATTTGGAATTACAATTTTTGCGAAAGATTACAAAGAGTACAGAAGTGAAAAATTAATTAGTGTGACACAAGCTTCAGAATTAATAAAAAAAGGTGGAGATATTGCAATAATAGATATGCGTTCTTCAACAAAATACATGATAGGACATTTGCCAAATTCTTTTAATGTGTGGAGACCAGATGTTGAACCTAAAGATAAAAGATACGGTGAGATCGGTGGAATGAGATCTTCTAGAGAAGAGATGGCAAAACTTTTAGGAAGTTTTGGAATTACAAACAAAACAACTATAATAGTTTATGGTGAAAATTTAGATGAGTATAGACTTTGGTGGATTTTAGATTTGTATGGTCATGAGAATGTAAAAATTATTGATGGTGGATACAAAGCTTGGACTAATGCAAAACTTCCGACAAAAATGGGAGGAGCTCCAAAAGTTGCTACTAAAAAATATGAGTTTCTTACGGCGACAGACAAACCTACTCTTGCAATGAAAGAAGAAGTAAAGACTGCTCTTGGAAATGATAAGATAATTATTTTGGATACAAGATCTGTTGCAGAGCATGACGGGACAGATTTAAAATCTGGTGCATTTGCTAAAGGAAGAATTCCTTCAAAATATTTTGTTGAGTATCAATTAGTTTTTGGAAATGATGGAACTATGAAATCTTATGCTGAGCTAAAAGATTTTTATGCAAAAAGTGGAATTGACGGAACAAAATTAGTTATACCATATTGCCAGTCAGCTGTAAGATCTGCTGTTACAACTTTTGTTTTAAAAGAACTTTTAGGTTACAAAAACGTAAAAAATTATGATGGTTCTTGGATTGAGTGGTCGTATGAAGTTAAAAATAATAAGTACCCAGTAGAAATAGGAAAGTAAAAATAAAAAATATAAAGTAAAAAAATTAAGAAAAGTTTGCAATTACAATTTTGTAAGAGCAAACTTTTTTTGTTTCTAGATTTTTTTAGAGTGTAAATTAATTTGCAAATATTTTTATATAAAATATTTTTCATAAAAAATATAATTTTATATTGCGGTGAATCTTTTAATTTTTTGATTTTTATGATATAATTTATAGTATGACAAAAAACTTTTTTGAAGGAATTATATTATGAAAATATTGAAGCTGATTTTTATTTTAATTTGTATTTTGTGGATTAATTTTATTTCTTATTCTGCTGATGAACCGTTACCTACAGCAGTAAAAAATATTCCAGAAAAATCTAGTATAAAAAATACTAAAGAAATGACACAATCAATTGATGGTATGATTTTGGAGTTAAAGCAAAAAGAAGAGATTTTAAAAAAATTCAAAGAAGCTCTTATCAAAAAAAATATTAATATAAATGACCCGAACTTTAAAAATAAAAATTATAAAATAGCTTTGGTTTTAAGTGGAGGAGGAGCAAAAGGTGCTGCACAAATTGGAGTTCTAAAAGTTTTGGAAGAATATAAAATTCCTATAGATTTTATTGTTGGAACAAGTATCGGGAGCATAGTTGGTGGAATGTATTCTGTTGGATATACTCCAGACGAAATTCAAGAGGAACTTTTAAATCTAAACTCAGGTACACTTATGAGTAATGAAAAAAGTAGAAAGTATAAAGATGCTTCTCAAAGATTTGCATCTTATAGAACTCCTTTCACCTTAAGATTTGATGAAAAATTTAATATGCGTTTACCAGCTGGTATTTATTCTGGAGAAAATATTTATTTTCAACTTAAAGATATTTTTTGGAGGAGTGAGCTTACAGAAAATTTTGATGACTTACCAATACCATTTAGAGCTGTAACAACAAGACTTGAAGATGGAAAAGAAATAGTTATCGATAGAGGAGACCTAGCTCTTGCTGCGTATAAAAGTATGTCTATACCTGGATTTTTTGATCCAGCAAATGATTCAGGAACTCTTTATGTTGACGGAGGGGTTACAAATAATTTCCCAGTTGATGTTGCGTTAAGGATGGGAGCAGATATTATAATAGCGGTTGATATAACAGGTACTACAAAAATTGGAGAAAATTCTACAATCATAGATATTATCACAAAACTTTCTAGTTATAACGGAGAGAAAAAAACTAAAGACAATAAGAATATTTCAAATGTGCTAATTGTTCCTGATGTAAAAAGCCATGGAACAGTAAACTTTACAAATTTAGAGCCAGTTATAGAAAAAGGTGTCGAAGCAACACATCAAATTGCTGACGGGCTAAAAAAACTTTCAAATCCAGAAAAGTTTGAAGGGATTCAACTTAAAAAAAATGCTCAGCTTACACGAGAAATTCTTATAGACACAGTTGAAATTAGAGGAACAAAAAGTGTATCACAAGCAGAGGTTGAAAGATTAAGACCAAGAAGACGGAGTCTATTATTTTTTAGGCGTACTGATTATAACTATATGACGGCAGAAGAAATTTCCATATGGTCAAAAAAGATTTCTAATATAGAATCTGTGGCTCGTGTTTTTTATCAGGTTGAAGGAGATAAAATAATTTTTTCTGTTGAAGATGCGAAAGCTGTTGGGGCAAATTTTGGATTCAACTTTTCATCTGATTTAGGTGTAAATGTTTCTACAGCATTGACATATAGAGATTTTATAATTCCTCATAGTGCCTTAGTTGCTTCAGCTTCTTTTTCAAAATTTTCAGACTTTGACCTTACAGAAAGATTTACTTTTGATGCTGGACCTCTGCAAACTTTGATTCAGTTAAAAGGTGGATATGAATCTTTTCCAACTCTCTTATTGGATCCAGCAGGTTCTGGAAAGCAAGTTGCATATTTGAATAACGAAGATTTATACGGAGAAGCATCCCTAAGTCTTTCTTTGTCCAACAATACTAAAACAACTTTTAAGTCTAGATTTAGAAACGTAAATGTTACTAGTGATAGTATTTTTGACATTCCAGAAACAAAAGCTCAATACATAAAAAATTCTATAACTTTTAGGCTGGATACTTTAAATCAAAATGTTTACCCAACTGCAGGAGTTTCATTTTATTTTGAATATTCAAAATCGATGAAAACTCCAAACTCAAATTCTAACACTGGTGGATATGATCAAGTTGATTTTCAGACAGCAGTTACATTGTTAGATATATATTTTCCAATATATAAAAAATTGTCAGGAAGTTTTTCCCTTACTAATGGATATGTTCAGCAAATAAAGGGGGGTTCTATTCCTTCGTGGGAATATCCAAAGTTCGGTGGAATTAGAGATGACTCAGAACATTTGATGCTTTCTTTTTATGGACTTCCTACTATGCAATTCTATGCTGAAAATGTAGGAGTATTTGCAACAGAATTAAAATATGATATTGGTGGAAACGGAAATTTCTTTTTAAAGGCGAGATATAATATTGGTGGTGGAACTTCAGATGATGCTGATCCAAATAATCAACTAAATACAAAGGATGTGTTGGAAGGATACGGTGGAGGAATTGGGTGGAAGAGTCCATTCGGTCCGTGTGATTTTATAATTACAAACAACGCAATGATAAAGAATGAAATAATCGTAAACATATTTATAGGATACGTTTTCTAATAATAAA
>JBOFDW010000048.1:0-16645 GCA_051647385.1 Fusobacteriaceae bacterium | reverse complement strand
CCAGAATTTTTTAGCAGTCGCATAAATTGTTTTTCTGTTTCAATTTTTGTTGGCATTAAATTTACAAGAGCAAGTTTTAAAATTTTTGACATTTTTTACGCACCTCAAATATTTTTTCTAATTTTTTAGAGAAGGGGTTTTGGGGCGAGCGATCTAGAATAAATAAGAAGCAAATTATTTTGCGACTATATTTATCTGATATCGTTTTTGGCAAAGCCAAATATTCGATAAAGCCCTCATAATATTTTTTCTCTTATATTTTTATTTCAAAATTCTAGTCTCTATCAAAAGCACCAGTTGAAAGATATTTTTCTCCTCCGTCAACTGCTATGACCACAACTTTTTTTCCTTTACCAAGTTTTTTTGCCATTTTCATTCCAGCATGTATAGCAGCACCAGAAGAAATTCCCAAAAATAATCCTTGAGTATCAATCATTTGCATTTGCATTTTTCGTGACTCATCAAGATTAGCCGTCATATATTCGTCAATAATTTTTTTGTCAAAAATATCTGGCACAAATCCAGAACCAATCCCTTCCACTCCATGAAGTCCAGCAGGTTTACCAGCAAATACGGCTGACTCTTCTGGCTCAACCAAACAAATTTTCACATTTGGATTACTTTCCTTCAATCTTTTTCCAACTCCAACTATTGTTCCGCTACTTCCTGCTCCAGCAACACATGCATCCAAGTCTGGAACGTCCTTCAAAATTTCTTCACCTGTAAATCTGTAATGCCCTTCAAGATTTTTCATATTTTGAAATTGATTCGGGTAAAAATATTTGTCAGGTGCTGACTCAACAAATTCTTTGGCTCTTTTTATAGCTCCGCCAGTGTGCTCATTTTTTGGTGTGAGAACAATTTCCGCTCCAAACGCTTTTAAAATTTGTCGTCGCTCCATGCTCGCACTTTCGCACATACAAATAATAACTTTGTACCCTTTTATTTTTCCAATAAGTGCCGTTGCAATTCCCATGTTACCACTGCTCGCCTCTACAATAATTTTTCCTTTTGTAAGGTCTCCCGACTCTTCCCCTCTCTCGATTAAATATTTTGCTACTCTGTCCTTTAAACTTCCTGCCAAATTAAATTTTTCCAGCTTAACATAAACCTCTGCGTAATCCTCTGGTAAATTTCTAAGTTTTAGAACCGGTGTGTTTCCAATAAAATCCAATACGTTTTGATAAATCATTTTGCTACCTCCAAAGTTTATTTTATTTTTTTAAATTTTTGTGCTTAATTTTTTCTCTCTGATAATTTGCCAGAGAAGGAGTTTGAGGGCGAGCGATAAGCCCTCATTAAATTTTCATAGAAAATTTTTATCTTGAAATTTTTGTGCTCAAAATTATTTATAAGATTTTTTCATGATATTTACTGTCTCTTCAAATGATAATTTGTATCTGTCAAAATCAAAAAGTCGGCTTGTGTCTCGAGCATTTTTCGCAAATTTTTCCATCTCGTCAATTTTAATTCCGTAATCTGACATCTTAAGTTTATCCACTTCACATTTTCTCATCAAGTCTCGGAGTGCATAAACAAATGCGTAAGGTTTTTCCTCGTAAGAAAGTTCGTCCAAATGATATCCCATAGCTTTTGCCATTGGCAACATTCTTCCATCAACTTTGTCCGAAAAAAAAGTGTAATAAGAATCCGCCAGCATTATAAGTCCAGCTCCATGTGGCAAGTCTGGATAAAAAGCACTGAGTGAATGTTCCATGCTGTGAGCCGAAGTTGAATCTGAAGTTGACTCCACCATTCCAGAAAGTGTATTCGCCAAAGAAATATTTGTACGAGCTTCAATATTATTTGGCTCTATCATTGCGATTGGTAAATTTTTTGCCAATAGCTCAATACTTTTCAGTGCATACACATCGCTAATTTCATTGGCAACATTTGCAATATATCCTTCAGTCGCATGAAACAAAGCGTCGAAGCCCTGATAAGCTGTAAGATGTTTTGGTACTGTGAGCGTAAGCTCTGGGTCAACTATTGCAAGTGTCGGAAAAGTTTCTGGAATTCCAAATCCTGTTTTCTCGTTGGTTTCTTCTTTTGTAATTACAGTCCAAGGGTTCACTTCAGTTCCAGTCCCAGCCGTAGTTGTTATGGCAACTATTGGCAACGCACCATTTTTTACTGGCAATTTTTTTCCTGAGCCACCTTTTATATAATCCCAATAGTCTCCAGAATTTTTTGCCATAATTGCAATCGCCTTAGCCGAATCAATTGAACTCCCACCTCCAAGACCAATTACAAAATCGCAATTTTCTTTTTTAGCAATATCAGCCCCCTCCATTACGTGTGATTTTATAGGATTTGATATTATTTTATCATAAATTATTGTTTCTATCGAATTTTCCTTTAGATAGGAAATTACTTTTTCTAAAATTCCATATTTTTTTAACGAGCCACCAGCCGTTGTAATTATGAGTGCTTTTTTTCCAGGAAGTTTTTCTGTTTTTAACGCTTGAAGTTTTCCAGCTCCAAAAATTATTTTGGTTGGTATGTGATAATTGATAAACATTTTTGTCCCTCCAAATTTATATTTTATTTTATATTTTTCAGTGCTTGCTCAAGATCATAAATAATATCTTTAATATTTTCTAAACCAACACCAATTCTCAGCAACTCAAAATTTGATCCTGGATTTGAGCCGATTGGAGTTGTTATTACACTTTGGTGTGAGCCAAAACTTACTCCACGTGCAACAAGTTTTAGAGAGTTTAAAATTTTTAATTTCTCCGCCCTATCTTTTGTCTTGAGCGAGAAAGTCATCACTCCAGAAAATCCACTCATCTGATCATCAGCCAATTTTTTTTGGTTAAAAGATTCTAACCCGGGATAAATTATTTTCTCAACTTTTTCGTGTTGCTCCAAATATTTTGCCACTGCATATCCGTTCTCGTGATGAATTTTCATTCTCGAATGCAAAGTTCTAAGCCCTCGAAGAATTAACCACGCGTCCATGGGAGACGTTTTACCACCCAATGTCATATACTCGTTATCAAAAATTTTGTCCATGTCCTCAGCTTTACCAATAATAACTCCCGCTACAACATCGCCGTGACCGCACAAAAATTTTGTGCAAGATTGTACTTCCAAATCTACGCCGAGCTCAAGAGGTCTTTGAAAAATCGGAGTGGCATAAGTATTATCTATTATAGTTTTTATTTTATTTTTTTTTGCAAGCTCAACAACTTTTTTTATGTCCTGCAATTTGAAAAAAGTTGAAGACGGAGATTCTAAAAATATTAGAGATGTATTTGGTTTTATTGCTTGGTGAAATTCTTCAGGATTTTCTCCAGAAACAAAAGTTGTCTCCACTCCAAACCTTGGTAAATAATCTTTGAAAAATTTATGAGTCGAATCGTAAACGCTCTCGACACAAACCACATGGTCGCCACCTTTTATGAAATGGAAAATCGCCGCCGTGATTGCCGCCATTCCAGAGGCAAAAAGTTTTGCTCGTTCTCCTCCTGCTAGTGCCGCAAGTTTTTGTTCAGTCGCCAAATAAGTCGGATTATTTCCTCGGCTATAAATTGTTCCAGTTGGTTTATGAATATCTTGCTCTTCTTTGTCTTCCCATTTTTCAAAGTCAAATGCTGCGGTTTGATATATCGGAGGGACTGCCGCATTACGATTTTTTTCCCTGTCCTCCCCAAGTTGGCACATTAAAGTTTCCATTTCCCAATTACACATCTCATATTTTTCCATTTCGTCGACCTCCAAAGTTTCAAAAAAAAAACCATTTAAGCTTTTGCCTAAATGGTTATCTATACTTTGAGGTATAAATTAGAATTGTATAATTATTTTAAAATAACTTTACTTATCTCCATTAGGCACGTGTTACACGAAAAAGATTTGTGCCTATTAGATAAACTAATAAGTCCAAATCACATACTCATGCTGCCTGTGGTGGTAAGAGTTATTTTTCTAATCATAATTCTAATTCTCCTTACTGATCAAAATTTTTGTATTTCAACTATTCTACTACATATAATTTTTTTTGTCAACTAATTTTTTTGTTGGCTGGTTTTTTTCTACGAAAAACTTTTGCTGATAATTTTTTAATTTATGGTATAATGTCTTTGAAATATTTTTTTTGAGGAGGAGCAATAATTTTTATTGCTAAATAAATTTATGAAATTTGGAAATTTAAAAACACAAGAGGGAGCTTTATATAAAAAATATTTAGAAAAAATTTGTGCTCTGTCTTATTTATTTTCAGACTCAAATAATGTCTATTTATATTATCGTGCTCATGAAAATATTTTTTGTAAATCTTTTAACGCAAAAAATCTCTCTCGAGATGACTGCTCAATCGATGCTCTAAAAAATTCTGTTGGAATTGGACTGAAAACTTTTCTATCAAATGGAAATTCTTCTTTTCAAAAGATTGCAGAATTTAACAAAGCTAATTCATCTTATTCTAATTATAAAAGTGATCCTGAAAAATTAGCTGCTACTGTTTCTATGCTTAGAAATGAAAGATTAGAATTTGCAAAAGGTTTATTTTCGGCGAATGAACTTCTATATCATTGTATTGTCCGTGAGAATAATAAATTAAAAATTTTTGAAGAGCCAATGGAACTTATTAATATAAACAATATAAAACTAGCGGATAAAACATCAGAAAAATCTATACATTTTTCTGATGGACAGCATGATTATAATTTTAATTTGAGCAAGAGTACATTATTAAAAAAATTTCATGTGAAAAATTTTGAAGAGATTAATATAAATATTCTTGATGACCCTTTTGATTTTTTGCTTAATTGTGATTTTGATTTATTTAAAGATATTCCTCAAGAAGAAAATTTAAAAGAATTTGTAATTTTGCCGTTGTATTCTGACCGTCAAAATGAGGTTCAAAGTAAAAGTGCATTGAACCAATGGAATGCAGGCGGTCGAGATCGTAATATAAACGAAGTCTATATTCCAGTACCAGCTATGATCCATAAAGAATATCCATTATTTTTTCCTAGTCGTGAACATAGTTTTAACTTGACATTGCCTGATGGACAAATTTTGGATGCTAAATTATGTCAGGATGGAGACAAAGGTCTTATGAGTAATCCTAACAAAAAACTTGGCGAATGGCTACTCCGAAAAGTTTTACTATTAAAAGAAAGAGAATTATTGACAATGGAAATTTTAGAAAGAAAAGGAATTGACTCGGTTATGATTTCTAAAAATGGTGATTTTGATTATAGTATTAATTTTAAAGAACTTGGTTCTTTTGAAAGATTTAAAAAGTTGGGACGCGAGAAATTTTTTGATAATGATTCTTATTATAGTGATGAAAACTAATCACAAATATTTTGATGAGGAGAACCTTTATGTATAATGTAGGAAGTTTATTTGCTGGAGTTGGCGGAATTTGTCTTGGGTTTAAAAGAGCAAGTAAGAATTTTAATTTGGTTGTTGCTAATGAGATTGATGAATTTGCTGCGATAACTTATGAAAATAATTTTAAGCATAATTTGGTAAAAGGTGATATCAGAAAAATTTTGAACCCTGATTTATTTTTAAAGGAAATTATGTTTTTAAAAAAAAGAAAAAAAAATATAAATAATTTAATTCTAAAAAATAATTTTACTAAAAATGATTTTAATAAAATAAATTTAGCAGTAAAAAAATATCAGAAAAATTATGTAGAAAAATTTTTATTTTCAAATGAAAATTTTTTAATTGAAAATATTTCTTCTAAACTAACTTTAAAAATTGAATCTGAAATTATAGAAAATATTTTAAAAGAAAATACTGCTGAAAAATTAAATTTAAAAGTAGACTACTATAAAAATAAAAAAGAACTTTTACTAAAAAATCGTGTTGATATTTTGACTGCTGGATTTCCTTGCCAAGCTTTTTCTATAGCAGGAGAGCGAAAAGGATTTTCAGATCATAGAGGAGAACTTTTTTATAGTATTTTAGATTTTGCAACTCAGCTAGAAAATATTGGTCATGGAAAACCTAGGGTATTATTTTTAGAGAATGTAAAAAATTTATTGTCTCATAATAATGGAAAGACTTTTAAAATTATTGAAGAAGAAATATACAAAGCTGGATATAAAAAAATCAGCAAAAAAATTTTTAACACAAATGATTATACGGGGTTGCCACAAAATAGAGAGAGAATTTTTATTGTATGTTTTTTAAATGAAGCAGACTACAAAATTTTTGAAAATTTTTCTGGAATAGAAAAAATAAATAAAAACAAATCTGAACTTAAAAAAGAAATCCAAAATGCTTTGAATTATAAAATGACATCAAAAACTAAAAGTGAATTTTACTATACCAAAGAAAAATATCCGTTATATTATAATGATGTGATAAATTTAGATAGAGATATAAATGAGATGTATGAATTTTATCAATTGAGACGTGGGATGTATGTTAGAAAAAATCAATCTGGAATTTGTCCAACTTTAACTGCAAATATGGGAACTGGCGGTCATAATGTTCCTTTGATAAAATCTAAAGATGGTGTTAGAAAATTATCCCCAGCAGAATGTTTTGATTTACAAGGGTTTGGAGTAAAAACAGGAAATTATATTTTGCCCGAAAATTTAAATAATTCTTCTTTATATAAACAATCTGGTAATGCTGTTTCAGTTGACATGGTGGAAATTATTGCAAAAAAAATTTATGAAACTTTAGCAAAAGTTGACTCAATGAATTCTTCCTTATTCATAAATACTAGTAAAAAAAAGTTATTAAATTTAACGACTTTTAGAAAGCAAAACTGAAAATATAAAAGTCAAGAATATTGAATCTCATATTTTTGTTGATTTACATATTGAAAAGTTGAAATATTTATCTCTCGCAAAGTCATCAAATATAAGCCCTCAAAAAAAAGCTTTGCAATATTTTCACCTCTAATTTTAGTGGAAACTTGCAAAGCCCTATTAATACTAGAAAATCATGAAAAAAATCTGCCTCTAAATATCGCTCATACTCACTTTTCATTTGATAATTGTCCGCAGAAATTCTTGGAGGGTCTAGAAATCGATTATTTTCGTTCTTGATTTATAAGTCTTACAAAGTAGGATCTCCAGACACTAGAAATCATGAAAATTTCATGATTTTTTTTATTTTTAACTGAAATTCTATTTAAATTTTATTATATCACAAAATTTTCCTGTAAATAAAAGAAGACTAGTAACCTAGTCTTCCTTAAAGAGAAAGCAAACCTCACAATTAAAATGGAGCGAGATTCTTTCCAAACTTTGATGTGTGTGCGTCCCAAAATTAATGGAGTATAGCTTTTTCTCCAGCTTGTATTTCCTCTGTATTTATATTATATTCTAATTCATTATTTCTGTCAATAAAAATAAAAAAAACTTGGTAACAAAAATTTTTCTCTGATTTTATTTTTTCCCATCCTAAAAATTGTTCTGCCAAATATTTTTCGTCAATAATTTTAGATACATCACAATATTTTAAGATCCAATTTTTTTTAAAAATTGCAATATTATAAGAAACAAGTTATAATATAAAACAATGTTTTTTTCACGAGGGGATATATGACAACAAAATCTAATGTTGAAAAGCAATTTGAATTTCTTGTGGAGATAGATAAAGTAAAAGGAATTTTGCGACAGACTTTGATTTTGAATGGACATCATCAAGAAAATGATGCTGAACATAGTTGGCACATGGCGATGTCTGCTTTCATATTGAAAGAATATTTTTGTGAGCCATTTGATTTAGAAAAAACTTTTAAGATGATTTTGATTCACGATATTGTAGAAATTTATGCTGGGGATACTCCTTGTTATGGAGAAAAAAATCCGAATAAATTTGACGAAGAAATGTCAAGTGCTAAAAAAATTTTTTCTTTGTTGCCAGAAAATCAATATCAAGAGCTTATGAATATTTGGCTAGAGTTTGAAGAGATGAAAAGTTCTGAGGCAAAATTTGCAAATGCGTGTGACAGGTTTCAAGGCTTCATTCAGAATATTACTTCAGATGGACATACTTGGAAAAAATATAAAGTCAAAAAATCCCAAGTGCTAAAAAGATTGAGTCCAGTAATTGATTTCATGCCAAAAGTTTTTGAAGAAGTTATTCTTCCGCAAATAGAAAAATATTTTGCCAAGGGAATAATTTTGCCTGATTAATATAAAATTAGTTTTTTTATTCATAGAAAGAGATGGTGTAATTTTGAAGGAAAGAATAAAAGATTGGCTTAAAAAATACGAGTATCACTTTGTTGGAATATTTTTACTAATATTAATTATTTATTTTTTCTTGCCAATAAAATATACTTATGTAGAAAAAAATTCTACAAAAATTTTTGGCTCAGAAGAAATACCAAATTTTCCTGTTTTAGGTGGAATGAAACCTTTGTCATATCTTGTTAAAACTTCCTATTTGATAGGAGACACTAAAGATTATACTTTTGATATGCCTGAAGAAAAAGTTTTGGAATTTTTTAAAGATACAAAAGTTCAATCCATAGATAGTAGTTCAGGACTTTTCAGATGGAAATTCAGTTTGTCAGTAAGTGAACTTACCAAAATTTTAACTTCAAATATGATTGATATATCCCAAAAAAATCCTAATGTAATTTTTTCTTTGGAAAATGGAAAATGGGTAAATAAAACAATTACAGAAAATCCAATCGGAGTTTTGAAAAAGCTTTCTGTACCTTTACGTGGGAGTTCCACTGTTGTTAACAGCTTGCTTATTGAAGGTTCTAAAGGAATTTATTATTTGCGTGATACAGATAATATCAGATTATTATTTTCTGGTAAAAATTATAATATAGTTTCCGCTATCACAGGTGGAAAACTTTTTTCTGGGTCAACAATTATGCCGTCTCCATTTTTTGCTTTTGAAAGAGTATCAGGCAAATATTATTTTTATGGTGGCGGTTATGGACATGGGGTTGGACTTTCTCAAAATGGAGCACAAGCTCTTGCTGAATCTGGACAAACATATGAAGAAATTTTGAGTTTATATTTTCCAAAAACAGTTATAGCAAAAACAAATTATAGAGATATAAGAGTTGCCATTACAAATAATCAGCAGAAAGTTATTCATGATGATGTTGAATTTTCTAGTAATGGAGACTTAATGTTTTCAGCAGATAGTGGCAAATTAAAATTTCCTACTGGAACAAAAATAGAAATAAAAGTTTCGGGTGAGAAACTGCAACTAATAAAAGATGGAAATATTGTTGGAGAGTCAAGTAATAGTGTAACAATATCTTCCACAAAACTTTTAACTATAAATTCTATTGACAGAAAAAATATTAAAAATGCCAATCCAAAATATAGAGGAACAATAAAAATTTCTTTGTCACCTGACAAAAAAGCGATGTATGTTATAAATCATATTGCAATAGAAGAATATTTGAGGCAGGTTTTGCCAAGTGAAATGAATAATTCAAAAGGTATCGAGCCATTAAAAGCGCAAGCAATAGCTGCAAGAACCTTTGCTATATTTCAAATTGTTTCAACTGGTCAAAATGCAAGATATAATATTACGGATACATCAAACGCACAGGTTTATAATTCCACGTCAGAAAATATTTTAAGCACTCAAGCTGTACGTGAAACTACTGGAATGGTTTTGAAATATGAAAATAAATTAGCTGTTGTAAAATATTATTCGGTATCTGCCGGATTTGGAGCTTCAGCGGAGGAAGTGTGGTAATATATGAAAATAAAAGACATGTTTGAGAAAAAAAAGCCTTTGATTTCTTTTGAAGTTTTTCCACCAAATATGAAATTTACTTTGGAGGACGTATATAATACAATTGATGAGCTGGCAAAATTCTCACCAGATTTTATAAGTGTAACTTATGGAGCTGGAGGTCAGACCAAAGGAAGAACTGCTGAAATTTCTTCTAGAATAAAAAATGTCAACAAGATAGAGACGCTCGCTCATCTTACTTGCCTTGGTTCATCTAAAGAAGAAATACATAATATTTTAACTGACTTAAAAAATAATAATATCGAAAATATTTTGGCACTTAGAGGAGACCATCCCAGTAATGGAGAAAAATTACCTGACAAAGATTTTCTTTATGCAAACGAATTGGTAAAATTTATTCGTGAAGAAAATAATTTTTCTGTTGCTGCTGCATATTATCCGGAAGGGCACAAAGATACAAATTTACTTTTGGATCTGTTTCACCTAAAAAACAAAGTAGAAGCTGGAGCAGATTTTTTAATATCACAAATATTTTTTGATAATACTATTTTTTATAAATTTAGAGAATATTGCGAACAACTTAAAATAAATGTACCACTTGTGGCAGGAATTATTCCTGTAACAAATGCAAGTCAAATAAAAAGAATTACATCTCTTTGCGGTTGTGCTATTCCGACAAAGTTTCAAAAAATTTTGGATAAGTATGAGGATAAACCTGCAGCACTAAAAGAAGCTGGGACAGCTTATGCTATTGAGCAAATTATAGACTTGATTGCTTCTGATATAGACGGAATTCATCTTTACACAATGAATAAAGTTGAAACTGCTGGAGAAATTCTTCAAAAAATCAATAGTATTTTGAAAGATTAGTTAGGGGGAAAGTAAAAATGTTAAAGAAAAATTTTGGTGATAATATTAATGATGATTTGAAAAAAAATAACACAATAAAAAATATTCAAGAAGATTTAAAGAAAAAAATTTTAGTTCTTGATGGAGCCACTGGTACCGCAATACAAAAATATGATCTTAGTGAAGCTGATTTTCGTGGTCAGCTTTTTATTAATAACAAAAAAAATCTTCGTGGTTGCAATGAAGTATTAAATCTCACAAGACCTGACATTATAAAAGAAATTCATCAAAAATATTTGGAGGCTGGAGCAGATATTATTGAGACTAATTCTTTTAACGGAAGCAAATTCGCACTAAAAGATTATGAAATAGAAAATTTTGCTTATGAGCTTTCAAAAACTTCTGCAGAACTTGCATCAGGTGTTGCTCGAGAATTTGAGATAAAAACTAACAAAAAAATTTATGTGGCTGGTTCTATTGGTCCTACAAATAAAAGTTGTTCACTCCCGTCTGGAGAAAATCCTTTTGAGAGAGATATTGATTTTGACATGGCACTTGAAGCTTACAAAGAACAAATTAGAGGTCTCATCGATGGAAAAGTTGATATTATTTTAATAGAAACTATTTTTGATGGACTAAATGCAAAGGCTGCTCTTCTAGCAATAGAAGAACTTGTTGCAGAAAAAAATATTCAACCAATTCAAATTATGATTTCTGCTACAGTTGATAAGTCAGGAAAAATTTTATCAGGTCAAAGCATAGAATCTCTAATAACTGCTCTTGACCGTGACGAAATAATTTCTTATGGATTTAACTGCTCATTTGGAGCAAAAGATTTAGTGCCACTAATTTTACGGCTAGAAAAAATTACAAGTAAAAATATTTCATTACATCCTAATGCTGGACTTCCAAATGAAAAAGAAGAGTATGACGAAACAGCAGAAGTTATGTTGGAGTTTTTGAAGCCACTAATAAATGAACAAAAAATAAATATTATTGGTGGATGTTGTGGAACAAGTTACGAACATATAAAATTAATTTCAGATTATGTGAAAGAAAAATCTCCTAGAATTTTATCAGAAACAGAATCTAAAAATATTATATCTAAAGATTTTTTCTTGAGTGGAAATGAAGTTTTAACAAAAAAAGATTTTTACATTGTTGGGGAAAGAAATAATGTTGCAGGTTCAAAACTTTTTAAGAGATTAATTGAAGAGCAAGATTACAATCGTGCAATAGAAATTTCTAGATCACAAGTCGATGCAGGTGCAAATATTATTGACGTAAATTTAGATGATGGATTTTTGGAGTCGCATCATGAGATGGAAAAATTCTTGAGGGTTTTGCAAAACGATCCAAAGACTTCAAAATTTCCTGTTATGGTTGACTCATCAGATTTTTTTACTATTGAAACTGCTTTAAAAAATATTTCTGGAAAAGCTATTGTAAATTCCATAAGTCTAAAAGAAGGCGAAGAAAAATTTTTACAAAAAGCAAAAATTATAAAAAAATATGGGGCAGCTTTTGTCGTGATGGCTTTTGATGAATCTGGTCAAGGAGTAACATTTGAAAGAAAGACTGAAATTTGCACACGTGCATTTAATATTCTTATTAAAAATGGATTCCGAGCTTCAGATATAGTTTTTGATCCAAATATTTTATCTATTGGGACAGGAACAAATGAAGATAGGTTTAACGGAATAAATTTTATTCGAGCAACAGAATATTTACGTAAAAATTTTCCTGAGTGTGGAGTTATCGGTGGAGTTAGCAACGTATCTTTTTCTTTTAGAGGAAACAATCCACTCCGAGCTGCTATTCACAAAATATTTTTAGACATGGGAAAATCTGTTGGATTAAATATGGCAATAATTAATCCACAAGAAGAGTCGCCAAAAATTTCTGAGAAAGAATATAACCTGATAAAAAATTTAATAGACGGAAAAGAAAATTCACTTGACGAAATTTTTAATATTTCTTTTATTAGCGAGAAAAAAATTCAACAAGAAAATAAGAAAGAACTTTCTATTGTTGAAAGAGTTGAAGAGGCACTTATAAATGGTAGTTCAACAACTTTCACTGATGATATAAACGAGCTTATAAAAAATTATGAGCCACTGGATATCATACAAAATATTTTGATGAAAGGAATGGAAAAAGTTGGTGCTCTTTTTGAAAAAGGCGAACTATATCTTCCACAAATAATTCGTTCAGCATCTGTTATGGAAAAAGCTATTGCAATACTTATGCCATTGATTCAGAAAAAAGGTTCGCTTTCAAAACGTGGCAAAGGTCTCATGGCAACAGTTGAAGGAGACGTTCATGATATCGGCAAAAATATTGTTGGAACAGTTTTAAAATGTAATGGATTCCAAATGATAGATCTTGGAATTATGACTCCAGCAGAAAAAATTCTAGAAGTTGCTTTGGAGGAAAAAGTTGACGTGGTAATGTTGAGCGGGCTTATAACTCCTTCTCTTCGTGAGATGGAAAAAGTTATAAAACTTTTTGCTGAAAATGAATTAAGCAAAAATATTCCTATACTTGTTGGTGGAGCTGCTACGTCAAAACTTCATACAGCCGTTAAACTTAAAAATTTAAATTCTGGTAAAATATTTTATTGTAGTGACGCTTCAAGTACAGTTCCAATGGTTTCAGAAATATGCTCTGAGAATAAAATTAAATTTTTAGAAGAACAAACAAAAGATTTGGAGAAGCTTGAACAAATTTATTTGAGCAATAAATCCAAAAAAGAAACTCAAAACTTTTTACCTACAAATTTATACGAAAAAGAAGAGATAATTATCCCGAAAATTTTAGGGAAGAATTCTTTGAAAATAAAATTTGAAGATATAAAAAAATTAAATTTAATAGATTATAATATTTTACTTCATACTTTAAAAGTTAAAAATACTCAAGAAGAAAAAAATGTATTAGAAGAAATCCATAAAGTTTTTGATGATATGTCAAAAAGTAATTATATTATAAATTGTGCTTACGGAATTTTTCCTTGTGAAAAAAACGGTGATGAAATTATTGTGATTTCAGATAACCAAAAATTTTCTATACCTCTCTGCAGAGGAGAAACAAAAAAAGATGTAACTTCACTTGCTGACTTTTTTTCTCAAAAAGATTATATAGGAATTTTTGTTGTATCTGTTCAAGGAAATTTATCAGAAGAAAAAGATGAATATAAAAAAATTCTTGAAAATTTAATTTCAACTAGAGTGGCTGAAGCTGGTGCAGAATATCTGCATAGATATGTTAGTGAAAATAATTTCAAGGTTGATATTAGACCTGCGGTTGGGTATCCATCTTTGCCTGACCACAAAATTATGAAGACACTTTTTGATATTGTGGATGGATATTCAACTGGTGCAACGCTTACAAAAACTTTTGCGATAAATCCATTGGGCTCTGTGTGTGGAATTTATATTTCAAATCCAAAGGCATTTTATTTTGACATAAAAAAAGATATAGAAAAATAACTTAATTTAAAAATTTTAATATTTGTGATATAATATTTGCCGTGAGACTGTAAAAATATTTTATGATATGGAGGGCTAAATGAAAAATATGTTGGAGTGTTATGGACAGTTTATGTTTTCTGAAAAAGAATTACAAAATAGAGTCCCTGCTTCTGTTTACAAAGAATTTAAGCTTGTGCAAAAAAGAGATCAATCTCTTTCACTTGAAGTCGCACATGTAATTGCAAGTGCAGTAAAATCTTGGGCAACAGAAAACGGAGCGACACATTTTACACATTGGTTTCAGCCATTAACAGAACTCACCGCAGAAAAACATGAATCATTTATTGCAATAGACTCAAACGGAAATACTATTTCACAATTTTCTGGAAAAGATATTATAAAGGGTGAAGCAGATACGTCTTCTTTTCCAAATGGTGGATTACGTTCCACTTTTGAAGCGAGAGGTTATACTGCATGGGATACAAGTTCACCAATGTTTTTAAAGGGAGAAGGATTTTCAAAGACTCTTTATATTCCAACAGCTTTTATTGGATATAATGGAGAAGCACTGGACAAAAAAGTTCCTCTTTTACGTTCCATTCGTGCTTTAGAAAAACAAGCTCTTCGGATTCAAAAATTTTTGGGTGACGAGGGTGTAAAACATATTGATGTAAATCTTGGAGTTGAGCAAGAATATTTTTTGGTGCAGGAAGATTTGTTTGAAAAAAGAGAAGACTTAGCATTACTAGAAAGAACTCTTTTTGGAAGTTTACCGTCAAAAGGTCAAGAACTTAATGATCATTATTATGGAACTATAAAAGAAAAAGTTCGAGATTTTATGGCAGATGTTGATGCTGAACTTTGGAAAATTGGTGTCATGGCAAAAACAAAACATAACGAGGTTGCTCCAAATCAATTTGAACTTGCAGTACTTTATAATAATGCAAATGTTTCTGTTGATCAAAATCAATTGGTGATGGATACTTTGAGAAAAGTTGCGTTACGTCATGGAGTGCGTGCACTTTTACATGAAAAACCTTTTGCTGGAGTAAACGGTTCTGGGAAACATTGTAACTGGTCAATTAATACAGATAAAAATTATAACTTGCTTGACCCGTCGAGTTTAGCGGATGGAAATTTACAGTTCTTAATTTATCTCATGGCAATAATTGAAGCTGTGAATAAATTTGCACCTATACTTCGAGCTTCAACTTGTAATCCTGGAAATGATTATAGACTTGGAGGTCATGAAGCACCGCCAGCAATTATTTCTATGTTTATTGGTGACGAACTAAAAGAAATTATGGATAATATAGAAAGCTTTAAAAGCTCAGTTCGTCAAGATCAAGAATTAAAAATTGGAGTGAAAAATTTTCCTAGAATTTCTCAGGATATTTCTGATAGAAACAGAACATCTCCATTTGCTTTCACAGGAAATAAATTTGAATTTAGAATGCCTGGTTCAAGTACGTCCCCTGCCACACCAGTTTTTATCTTAAACACAATCGTCGCAGATGTTCTTAGAGAATATGCTGATATTTTTGAAACATATAATTCTTATGGTGAAAGTGAAATCAAGAACAAAAAAATAATAGATTTTATAAAGGAAAGATATTCTAAACATAGCCAAATTATTTTTAACGGAAATGGTTATGAGCAATCATGGATAGATGAAGCAAAAAAAAGAGGACTATGTAATATTAATAACAGCATCGAAGGAGTAAAGATTTATTCGGAAAATTTTACTCGAGAACTTTTTGAGAGAACAAAAGTTTTGACTGCATCGGAGCTTGACTCACGGTTTAAGATTGCAACCGAGAGATACACTAAAGAAATTAATATAGAAGTTTTGGTTGCTACAAGAATGGTTAAATCAGAAATTTTGCCAGCAGTTGGAAGATATGTAAGAGATTTGGCTGAGAGCATAAAAATTTCTGAAGAAGCTTTGGGTAAATTAAAAGTTGCTGAAGAATATTTAGCTCATGATAAAAAACAGTTACTGGAAATTCTGAAATTAAAATCTTGTGCTCACGAACTTTTGGAAGATTTGCAACGTGCAAACAAAAATGCCCATGAGATCAAAGATGAATATGAAAAAGGAATTTTTTATAAAGATAAAGTTATACCTATAATGAAAGAACTTAGAAATTCTGTTGACGCTCTTGAGCTTCTTGTTGAAAAAAATAAGTGGGCTATTCCAACTTATTATGATTTATTATTCAAGTTAAACTAATTTTACCAAAAAAAATAATAAAAAATTAGAAGGGAAAAACTTTTATGCAACGCGAGATTATAATTTTTGATTTTGAAACAAATGGATTTACTGGGACGTCTGTCTTGTCACTATCCGCAATAAAAGCTTTGGTAGCTTCTGATTCCATAAAAGAAATTTCTAGATTTAATAGATTTTATTTCAAAACTCCAGGTGAGAATGATAATTCAACAGCACAAAAAATAAATGGGCTGACTTATCAGAATATTTTAAAATGTCGAGGAGATGCAACTTATCCAAAATATTATGTGGAAGATATAACAAGTTTCATAGAATTTTGCGGTGATGCTGACCATTTCATTGCTCACAATTTTTCTTTTGATAGAGATTTTTTATGTTTTGAGAGTGCAACTTTTTTCTGTACTTTTTTGGAATCAAAAAAAATGAATATAGG
>JBOFDW010000047.1:0-2816 GCA_051647385.1 Fusobacteriaceae bacterium | reverse complement strand
CAAAAGCTGGAATAATTAATATTATAATAATCAGAAGAAAAATTTTACTTCTGAAACTAACTCTCCTTCTCCGAAAAAACATATCCTACTCCTCGCACAGATTTTATAGACTCGCTATATTGACCCATTTTTTTTCTCAGCCTTTTTATGAGAGTGTCCACGGCTCTGTCTTCTCCATCAAAATCAAATCCCCAAACTTCATTCAAAAGAGTTTCACGGGAAATAACTTTTCCCTTATGCTTAAAAAAATATTCGAGAATATCAACCTCACGCTTGGTTAAAATTTCTTCTGCATCATCAACCATTAAAATATAATTTTGCGGTTTAAATACAAGTGAGCCAAATTTATATTCTGTATTCAAATCTATTTTTAGCTGCTTTTTTACTCGAAGGATCAAAAGTTTTAGAGCAAAAGGTTTTGTTATATAATCTTCAGCTCCAAGCTCAAGACCTTTTATTTCGTCTAGCTCGCTGTCACGTGCCGTCATAATAATAACTGGTATTTCAGAAATTTCTCTAATTTCTCTGCAAATTTCCCATCCATTTTTATTTGGCAAAGTTATATCCAACAAAACTAATTCAGGAGAAAAATCATAGAAAGTTTCCATGGCATTTTTTCCATCATAAACTATTTTTACTTCAAATCCTTCGTCCTGCAAATTTTTTAATATTATATTTCCCAAATCTTTTTCATCTTCCACAATCAAAATCTTTCTCAATTTTTTCACCTCGAATACAAAATATTTTTCTCTTAATAATTTATTTAAATATTTTTATTTAATCTTATTTAAATATTTTATTTTTTTAATATTTCAAATATTTATATTTTTTTATATTTATATTATAGCAGATTGATTGTGTCAGAAAAAAGGCAAAACAAAAGTTCTGCCTTTTTATTCTTAATTTTTTAATTGTAAACTTATAATTTTACTTGATTTTTTATATGAAAAATACTTTATATATTTTATCTTTTAATATAAGTTGCCTTAACATTTTTCATTATCTCTATTCGCTTTTCTGCAAAAACATCAGCAGCTTTTGATACCGCTATATTTTCTTTTTTCGCGATAGCATAAATTTCAAGTAATCTATCATAAATTTTATCAACGTCTCTCATAGATTTTTCAAAACTATATCCGCTAAGTTCGTGGTAAACATTTATCAGACCGCCAGCATTTATAACATAATCTGGCGAATATAAAATATTCTTGCTCTTTAAAATATCTCCGTGCTTAGAATCCTTAAGAACATTATTTGCAGTACCCGCAACTATTTTGGCTTTTATTTTTGGAATAGTTTCATCATTTATCACAGCTCCAAGTGCACACGGACAAAATACATCCACATCTTGCGAATAAATTTCTTCTGGTTTTACAAACTCAACTTCTGGATGTTCCTTCTTCATTCTATCAATGTGAACTTCATTTATTTCCGTAAAATATATTTTCTTTGCTTTCTCTCCAAATTTTTTCCAATTATTTGCATGAGAATAATCTCCAAGCAAATATTTTATCAAGTAATATCCAGTTTGACCAGTTCCTTGAATAGCAAAAGTTTTTCCTTCAATAGAATCCGTTCCAAAAACTTCTTTAAGAGAAGCTTTTATTCCCATAAAAGCTCCCCATGCAGTTACTGGAGAAGGATTCCCAGATTTTTCTGGCAACCCAACAACGTGATCAGTTTCCATTGCCAAATATAACATGTCTTTTGTATTTGTATTTACATCTTCAGCCGTTATATATCTGCCATTCAAAGATTGAATATATCTCCCAAGTGCTCTAAAATATCCTTCGCTCTTAATAGTTTTTGGATCTCCAATTAAAACTGTTTTTCCTCCCCCAAGATTTAAACCAGCACAAGCAGCTTTGTAAGTCATTCCTCGTCCAAGTCTAAGAACATCAAGAACTGCATCTTCTTCAGTTTCGTAATTCCAAAGTCTTGTTCCTCCAAGTGCTGGACCAAGAGTTGTATCATGAATGCAAGTTATTCCTTTGAGTCCTGTTGTTTTGTCATAAAAATAAATTAGTTGTTCGTAGTCAAACTCTTCCATGTACTTAAATTTTTCCATAAAAATCATCACTCCTTAAAATAAGATATTATTACTTTTAATTTATTGTACCACATAATTTATAACTAAAAAATTTAAAGTTAAAAGTTATAAATTTATTTATTTTTTTTTAGGAAAATATTTTTATAGTTTAATTTTTAATTATAACTTTAATATTAATAAAAATAAATATATATTTTAAAGTTTCTTAAAGTTAAATTTTAGGATAAGTTTTTTGTACTAAAATTTTTTATTATAATCTTTAAATTAAAAAAAGTAAATTAAAAAAGTGTAGTTTCTTAAACTACACTTTTAGGAAAGAAAATAATTTTTTAAATTTTAAATTATAATATTAAAAACGTTTTATGTAAAGTAATTTTTATTATATATTTCTAATATTTATTAATTAAATATAAAAAAAGGTGTAAAATGAAAATTAAAACACCTATAAATTTTATCATAACAAATAAAATAAAAAGAGTCAACCATTATTTTTCTTTGTTAAGTTGTCAATGATGTCTGACAAAAAGTTTTTAATAAAATAATAGAGATGATAAAATATTTATGCTTGGGATATTACACAGTAATACTCAACAAATCTTTTGATTGTAATTCTTTTAACACTTCTAGTTGGTGTTATGATATAAATGGTGACAGATTTTATCTTTCAGATTATGTTAAAATATAATATGAAAGAGGAGTTGGTGAATTATGGAAAGAAAAATTTATGATGATGAATTTAAGAAAGAAATTGTAGAGTTGGCAGCAT
>JBOFDW010000046.1:0-2060 GCA_051647385.1 Fusobacteriaceae bacterium | reverse complement strand
TGCTTCAAGAAATTCAAGTTTAGAAATTTCATCATCTATTTCTTGCAATTCTGATTCAACTTTAGCCGAAACTATAACGACTTCTGAACCAAGATTTTTTGTATATTCTTTTACTTTTTCAACATAAGCATTCCCTGTTTCCAAATCATGTTCTGAAACATTTGCAGCAAAAATCATAGGTTTTATTGTTAATAACTGATAAACTTTTATAAGCTCTTGTTCTTCTTTTTTAAGATCTAATGTCTTAATAAGTTTTAAATCTTCCAAATGGTTTTTGCATTTTTCCAAAACAGGCATAATTTCAATAGATTCTTTTATTTTATTTTTGGCAAGCTTAGAATGTTTTTCTATCGCTTTTTCTATTGTGTCTATATCTGCTAAAATTAATTCTCCATTTATAACTTCAATATCATTTATTGGATTTATCCCTCCTGCTACATGAATTACGTTATCATCGTCAAAACATCTGACTACTTGACAAATTGCAGAAGTTGACCGAATATTTGATAGAAATTTATTTCCAAGTCCTTCTCCTTTTGAAGCACCTTTTACTAGACCAGCTATATCTACAAACTCTACTGTTGCTGGGATAATTCTTTGAGGATTAATTATTTTCCCAAGTTCAGCCATCCTATTATCTGGAATAGTTACCATACCAACGTTTGGTTCAATTGTACAAAATGGATAATTGGCAGCTTCCGCTGCACCAGCTTTTGTTATAGCATTAAAAAGTGTTGACTTACCTACATTAGGTAACCCGACTATACCGATTCCTATCATTTATTTTTTCCTCCATACAAAATATTATCACAATTTATTATCGGAACATATTTTTCAATTCAGGCAATACAAAATTAGCAGCTTTTAAAACCATAGAAAGTCCAAAAATAAAAATTCCAGCTCCACAAATTTTTATAGCATAAATAAGCGATTTATCTGTAACTTTTTCTCTAAGTTTTGAAATAATGTAAGTTGTAATAAACCAAAGTCCTGCGTCTCCGATTATTATCCCAAAAATAATTAGAGGAATTCCAGTTTTAGCAGGTAATTTGAAAAGCTCAAGACCAGTAAACAAAGTAATTATTACAAGCATATTAAAAACATTCGGTATTGAAATTAAAAACAATTTTATAAAATTATTTTTTATAGAACTCTTTTTTGGTTTCACTTCTTTATTATTTATATTCTTTTCTGATACAACTTCACGATTTATTGTTATCTTACCAAAAAAATTTTTAGTTCCAACTATCATAATTACATGCCCTACTATTAATTGAAACATTTTTTCATGAGCAGTTAATTGATTTTTTACAGCAAACAAAAAAAAGAAAACAACTATGCTATAAATTAAATCTACAGTTATGGCACCATAAGCAGCAGCCAACCCATATTTTCTACCTTCTTCAACTGTTTTAGCCATACAAATAATTCCAATTGGACCAAAAGGTAATCCTAAAAATAGCCCAGCAAAAATAACTTTTAAAATAATCATTCCATCCATTGACTGCACATCCCTTAGATTTTTTTGTTAAATATTATGAAAAAGATTTTAAAATTTTCTAAAAAAAAAGCACCTTAATAATTCTTTAAGATGCGTAACTAATACTTTTGGTATTTAGAATAGGTTTGACACTACGACCTTTCTAGTATAAACCGAATACTCTAGCCAACTGAGCTATCTAGGCAATATAACTTTTACATATCCTAGATATTTCTAGTATAGCGTGCCTTGTGTTAGTATCTAAAAATGGAGCGGGAAACGAGGTTCGAACTCGCGACATTCAGCTTGGAAGGCTGACGCTCTACCAACTGAGCTAATCCCGCAACATTATTATCATATCAAATTTTTTTTGTTTTGTAAAGAGGAAATTTTAATTTTTTCCATTAAGGCTGTTGTGACATTATATATATACTCTACAAATTGGTGTTATGATATAAATGGTGACAGATTTTATCTTTCAGATTATGTTAAAATATAATATGAAAGAGGAGTTGGTGAATTATGGAAAGAAAAATTTATGATGATGAATTTAAGAAAGAAATTGTAGAGTTGGCAGCAT
>JBOFDW010000045.1:0-5760 GCA_051647385.1 Fusobacteriaceae bacterium | reverse complement strand
GCATTTTTTGCAATATCAAGAGTTGCTGGTTGGTGTGCTCATAGAATAGAACAAATCTTGAGTGACGAAAAAATAATTAGACCTGCATATAAAAATGTTGCAGAGCCACAAAAATATGTCTCGCTTGATAAGCGTTAATTTTTTCAGACAAATATATATGCCAAAATTAAATTGGTGCCAGAACTTTACCGCAAAGTTTTAGCACCAATTTTTATTTTTAAACTTTATATTTTTATTTTCTCTCTAATTTTTTATCTCAAAAATTTTATAAAATATCTATACTGTCCCCAACTTTCACTTTGCCAGATTTTATAACTCTAGTAAAAATTCCCTCTCGTGGCATTACACAATCTCCAACAGCAATTTTTATAGCGCACCCATCATTGTGACACTCTTTCCCTATCTGAGTAACTTCTTGAACAGTCTCGCCTATTTTTAATTTTGTCCCAACTGGCAATTCATACAAGACGATTCCAGAAGTTGTTATATTTTCGGCAAATTTTCCGTTGCTAACATTTACACCCTTATCTTTTATTTTTTGAATACTTTCTATATCAAGCAAACTTATTTGTCTATGCCATTTTCCGGCATGGGCATCTCCTTCTATTCCATGGTCTTCAAAAAATGTCGCTTCACTTACTGGAGTTTTTACTACACCTTTTTTTGTACTTATATTTATTGAAACTACTTTTGCGTCCAATTTTTCCTCCCTTATCTATAAAGAGCCTATTTTTATCACGAATATTTATTTCTATAATATTTTTTCTTTATTAATATTTTTTTCTATTTTTTATTCTCATAATTATAATCAGATTTTCCACCTGTTTTTTTTATGATCCTAATATTTTTTATCATCATGTTTTTGTCTATCGCCTTACACATATCATATATAGTTAGAGCAGCAACAGAAACAGCGGCAAGAGCTTCCATCTCAATCCCAGTTTGACCACTAGTTTTTACACGAGCTACAATTTTTATTTGAGCATCCAATATTTCGAACTCAATATTTGCCGAAGAGATAAAAATATTATGGCACATTGGGATCATGTCCGAAGTTTTCTTTGCACCAATTATACCTGCAACTTGAGCAACAGAAAGTACGTCGCCTTTTTTTATTCCACCATTTTTTATTGTCGTAATTGTTTCTGGTGCAACTTCGATATAACCTTCAGCAATTGCCTCTCTGTCTGTAATTTTTTTTTCAGACACATCAACCATAGTTGCTCTTCCAGAATTATTAAAATGCGTGAAATCTTCTTTGCTCATATTTATTCCCCCTAAACTTTACCAAAATTGCAATTTGGAAAAGTACAAATAGGACAGTCTTCACAAAGTCCGCCATGTCCATACTCCATTATATCTTCGAAGCTAAGTCTTTCCCCTGTCAAAACTCTCGGCAAAACCAAATCAAAAATAGTTTTCTTTGAATACATTACACAACCTGGCAATCCCATAATTGGTAACCCATTCAAATAAGACAACAAAAACATTGAGCCTGGAATTACTGGACTGCCGTAAGTTACAAGTTCTCCACCAAGTTCCATGATAGAAGTCGGCGTCAAATCATCTGGATCAACTGACATCCCACCTGTTAAAATCAGCATATCTATTTTTTTTTCTATAAATTCTAATGCAGTTTTTTTTATATGTTCTTTGTTATCATCAACTATTTGATGACACACAACTTCTGACCCATAAGCTTCTAGTTTAGATTTTATAACTGGGCTGAATTTGTCCTGAATTCTTCCGTGAAAAACTTCGTTACCAGTCGTTATAACTCCAACCTTGAATTTTTTTATCTCGTCTATATTTATGATTTTATTTCGGCTAATATTTTTTGCGTTGTTCATTTTTTCTTTAGAAATTATTAGTGGAACAACTCTTGCTCCTGCAACTTTTTTACCTTTTTTAACTGGAATATTTGTTGGTAAAGTTGCAAAAGAAATTTCTCCTAGCATATTAATTTTCATCAAATTTTCTTTGTCAACTCTTAATACTCCATCTGCCTCAGCATAAAAATCCATTTTGCCTTCTTTTATTTCACTACCAAGTCGGATATTTTTTCCTGCTCCAACTTCACCTAAAATCATAGCGGCTTCATTTTCGTGAATCATATTTTCATCGCAATGATAAATAAAAATATTATCTTTTCCAAGTTTCAAAAGTTCTGGAACATCTTTTTCTGTTATGACATGCCCCTTCTTAAACGCCACTCCCTTAAATTCTCCTGGAATTATTCTCGTAATGTCGTGAGCAAGAATGTGACCCACTGCATCCACAGTCTTTATACTTTTCATATATTTTCCCTTCCATAATTATCAAGCAAAAAAACTAGTAAACTATTTTTTTCACATCTCTCATAGGCAATCCTGTCTTGTTATTTTTTATCTTCAAAATTTCAGCCATAATACTTATTGCTATCTCTCTGGGATAGTCATCCGCAACATCAAGTCCCATAGGTGCATGAACTTTCTCGAAAAGTTTTCTATCAAGTCCCTCTTCTATGAGATCTTTAAAAGTATCTATAATTTTTTTTGAGCTACCAATTAGTCCAATATATTTTGGATTTTTTTTGATAACTTCACGAAGAGCTTCCTTGTCACACTTATGTCCTCTTGAAACAATTATTACATAACTATTTTCATCAAGTGAATATTCACGTAAATTTTCTCCTATATTTCCAGAAAAAAGTTCATGAGCTTCTGGAAATTTTTCCACATTACAAAACTCTTCTCTGTCGTCAAATATCACTGGTAAAAAATCTGTAAAGTGTGCCACTCTATAAATTGCAGCTCCTATATGACCTCCACCTACTATAATTATTTTATCTTTTTTTTTGAACACTTTTATAAAAGCCTTAACTGTTCCTCCACATTTCATTCCAAGCTCAGCCGCATCTGACAAACTATACTCAAGCTCTTTGCTCTCATTTTCGCTCATTGCTATTTTCGCCTCTTTTATAATTGTGTACTCAAGATTTCCTCCGCCAACTGTTCCAAAAATACTCCCATCTTGAAACACAGCCATCATATTTCCTTTCCGCCCTGGAGATGACCCGTCATTTTCGGTGATAGTTACTAGGGCAACCTTTTCTCCCTTGTCAACTTTTTCTCCAACTTTTATCATTAATTCAGCTTCCATTTTTCCTCCAAGCTAGAACAATATTTAAATAAAAAATATTTATAAGATTTATTTGCCCAGAAATTTGCCTATTTTTTCTTTACATATAAATTTTCCATTATCGACCAAAAAATTTCCTCTAACAAAAGTTTTATCTATTACTGCTTCCAATTCAAAATCTTGAAAACAACTATATTTTGCTCGAGTATGCATATTTTTTTCTTCTATTTTACTAGACTTAATTTCAAATACGGCAAAATCCGCGTCTTTCCCAACTTCTATACTTCCCTTTCTATCCGCTAACCCAAAAATTTTTGCAGAATTAAGAGCTGTCAAATCTGAAAATTCTTTTGCGGTTAATCGTCCGTTCAAAAATTCAGTGAACAAAAGAGGTACTCTCTCTTCCACTCCAGGAATTCCATTTGGACATTTTGTGAAATCATTTTTGCCCTTAAGTTTGTCCTCTAAGCTAAAAGTACAGTGGTCAGTCCCTATTGTATCCACATATCCTTCTTTTATATGATTCCAAATAATACCAATATCTTCTGCTGGTCGAAGTGGTGGACTTAAAATATATTTTACCGCATCTTCTCCGAGATAATTTGAGTCATCTAAATAAAAATATTGTGGACAAGTTTCCACAAAAAACTTTTTGCCCTCAGCTTTTGCGAGTGCTATTTGGTACATAGCTTCTTTTGAAGCCATATGTACTAGATAAAGTTTTTCATAACCAACAATATGAGCAAGTTTTATTAACCGCGATACAGCCTCTGCCTCAACATCCCCAGCTCTTGAATAGCTATGATAAATCGGCGAAACCTTTCCTTCACTAATAAATTTCTTTCTGAGATAATTTATAGCTGAATCATTCTCCGCGTGGACAGTTGTTATCATGTCCAAATCTTTTGCAAATTGAAAAAACTGCAAAATTTCATTGTCAGTCTGCTTGAAAACATACGTCAAATAAAATTTAAAACTATTTATTCCCATGTTTTTAAGTTTTTTTAGACCGTAAAAAGTATCTGAATCAATTTCTTGAGCAACACCGTGAAACAAATAATCTATATAAGATTTCTTTCCATACTCTCTATATTTTTCTATCATATAATCTAGCTTGCATCCTTTTGGTCCAAATCCAGGATGATCGATTACGGTAGTTGTCCCTCCACAAGCAGCAGCAATCGATCCAGACTCATAATCATCAACAGAAACAATTCCAACATCAATATTAAAATGAGTGTGCGGGTCTATTCCACCAGCCACAACATATTTATTGCTCACATCAATAATATTATCTCCCGTGAGATTCACTCCTATTTTTTCTATCTTATCATTTTTGACAGCAATGTCTACCTGCTCTACTCTATCACCCATTAATACTTTTCCGTTTTTTAAAATCATAATTTCCTCCAAACTTTTTTCAACTAAAAATTATAATCTATCCCTAAGCTCAAAAGTGAGTTGCTATATTGACCTGCAACTCCATACGTAAAATCTATATAAGTATCAAAATTTCTCATTCTTGCATTAAACCTTGAACCTATTTTTTTCATCCCTCGTACTCGATCTGTTTCTGGAATTTTATACGACCCAGTTTCTGTTCCTGATATTGTAACTGTTGTCTGAGGAGTAATGTCCATGAACTCATATTTGTATGATCCATTTATAGAAATATCACCTGTTATTTCTTTTATCATAAAAGTTTTTCCTATTTTTAGAGCTAAAGTTCCATTGAGTTTATCTATTTCTTGTTCAGGCACCTCTAAGGAAATGTTTTTTCCTATCTCACTTATGGAGTCTTGATAAAAAATTCCATAGTCAGCTATAAGAGATGGTATTATATATATTATCTCAGCGTCAAACTTTCGACTGATTTTTCCTAATACGCCAAAATACTGGCTATAATAATTTGCACTAACTGTATCAGCATCATTTTTTTTAGAAATTTTACCGTGAATAGCTCCAAGATAAGGCACGACCATTGACTCAAATTTATTAATAGCTTGGTATGCATAGTGCCAATTTAACTGCTGACTTTGCGCATTAAGTCTTGATCCGCCTTTTAGATCCGTGTCAGAATTGGCAAGTAAAAAAATCATTCCAACTTTTGTACCTGGTCCATAATTTCCATCAAGCCCAACAAAAAAAATTCCGTTATAACCATTATATCCTTGATAATTACTTTCGCTCTCTAAGCTGTGAAAATTTATTTGATACCCCATAACCGGTGATGACTCATATTTTTCATAATCAATAGAATTATACCAACCATTAAGTAGCACGTCATTGTTCTCACCGACTACATCATAAACAAGATTTTCAATCGACGCTAAAAAATCTTTTCCTGCCACTGACTCAAATTTTATTTGTGCCTCAGTATCAGTCATCATAAGTGAAGGAACATTATTTTGCTTGGCAAAAATATTTGCACCAATGATAAGTTGTACTATAAATAAAAATTTAGCTAAATTTTTTTTATCTTTTTTCACCAAAATCTCCTTGTAAACTAATTTTCTCCTAGCCATATTATACTTTATTGATACTTGAAAGTCAATCAAACAAAAACTTTTTATTTTGTTGTGTTTTATTTTCGCACCTAACGATTCAAATTTATTTTTTATTGACAAAAGAAAAATAAAA
>JBOFDW010000044.1:0-2637 GCA_051647385.1 Fusobacteriaceae bacterium | reverse complement strand
GATATGAAAGAAAAAATTCAGAATTTTATTGATGTGAAATATTATTCCAAAGCAGAAAAAGCAAGCGACTGTTTGTATTGCGATTATTTTGAAATTTGCAGAAAGGAGCTCGACTAATGGGAAAAAAAATAGTTTTGCGAGCCAGTGCAGGAACTGGAAAAACTTACAGACTTTCTTTGGAATATTTGGCGACACTTTTTCGTGGCGAAAATTACAAAGATATCATCGTGATGACTTTTACAAAAAAAGCTACTGCAGAAATCAAAGAGCGTATAATAGAATTTTTGGAAGAAATTTTTAGAAACAAAAATAATAAAAAAGATGAACTTATAAATAATCTGAAAAGTTTGCATCCAGATTTGGAAATTACAGAAAACAAAATCGAGTCTTATCATAATGAGATAAGTGAAAATATTGATCGATTAAGAATATTCACGATAGACGGATTTATCAATACGATTTTTAAAAGTAGCGTCGCACCATTTTTAGGCGTGAGTTCTTACGAAATTATTGACGAAGATCAAAACAATGAAATGTTCATAAGATTATTCGAAAGAATTTTTAAAAGCGAAAAAAGTTTTAAAATATTTCAGGATTTTTTGGAGAACAACACAGAAAAAAATCTCGAAAAATATATTGATATCCTAAAAAATCTCGTAAGTGATAGATGGAAAATGATTTTGCTAGACGATTCAAATATTTCTCGAGAAAAAAATATTTTGGGTGATTCAAATTCTGACGAACAACTTCAAAAATGTTTTGAGCTTTTTAAAAATTGCATGGAAATTTTGGATATCATGGCACAAAAAAAAGGCAAACAAAATCATTACGAAGTTTTGAAAAAAGATTTCCAAGAATATGAACTAACAAAAAACTATTTTGTGGAAAATTTCAAAATATTTTTTGACATGGAAGATAATGGCGACCAAAAATTTCCTTGGAATGGAAATTTGGTGAGAAATTCAAAAGAAATAATTTTAGACGAAGAAAAAGAAGATTTCAAAAAAATTTATAAAGAATTTTTGGGCGAACTTGCAATTTATTTTTATGACACAGAAATTATAAAATATGAGCGGGACGTTTTAACATTTATAAATGAACTTTACAAAAATTATGACGAGATGAAATTTTCTGAAGGTGGATTTTCTTTTGCAGATATTTCCAACTATACTTTCAAATATTTTAAGAACAAAGAACTAAATTTATTTGACGGAAAAAAACTTACGAAATATTTTAAAGATATTTTTGACAGTAATATTTCGACTATATTTATAGATGAGTTTCAAGACACAAGTATTTTGCAGTGGAAACTTTTGAAAGAAATTGTTGACTGTGCAGAAAATGTTATTTGCGTTGGAGATGAAAAGCAAAGTATTTATGGTTGGCGTGGCGGAGAGAAAAAACTTTTCGAGGAACTGGACAGACTTTTATCAGCGGAAAAAAATTCTTTGAGCACATGTTTTAGAAGCAAAAAAAATCTCACAGAATATACAAATTTAATTTTTAAAAATTTATCGGGAACTCATAATTGGAATTTTGAAAATGTTTCGGCAAAATCCGAAGAGCTTGGTCACACTGAAACTATTTTTTCCAACGACGATAAAAATTCTGAAGAACCCTATGAAAATATTCGAAATATTTTGCTGGAAAAATTTGAGCAAAATTATAATGGTGTTGCAATAATTTCAAGAAAAAATAAAGACCTAAATCTTATGGCACAATATTTGGCTGACGCTGGAATTCCATTTGTGCAAGAGTCTAACGAAAATATTTTTTGTCACAGAGTCAACGCTCAAATTTATAAATTTATCAAATATTTGGTATTTGATGATTTTATGATGCTGGTGGAATTTTTGCGTTCTGATGTTGTTAAGCTTGATTCTAAAAATTTAAAAACTTTGCTCACAAAAAATTTCGAAAATTTAAATTTGGAAATTTTAGAAAAAGTTCGTGAGATAAAAAATATTTACTCTATCGGAAAATTAGATTCAAAAAATATAATTTTAAAAATTATAGAAAGTTTTAATATTACTCAAAAATATTCTAGTCCAAACGATATGAAAAATTTGTACAGGTTTTTGGAAATAATAAATCTTTACGAAAATTTTCCAAAACTTATACAAGTTGAAACAGAAAATCCTAGTAGTTCAGAATTTTCACAAGTCGCATCTGAAAGTCAAAATGCCGTCACTTTAATATCTATACATAAATCTAAGGGGCTGGAATTTGATACGGTTTTTTATTTGTACAAAAGTTCTCGTGGAGGAAATTCTGGATTCAATTTAGATTTTACAATTGAGCTAGACAAAAATTATGAAGAACTTAAAAACTTTTTAATATTAAACAAAAAATATTTGAAATTAATTCCACACTTGCCAGAAAATTTTGAATATATAAAACTCCAAGACGAAAAAGAAAAGCAAGAAGAAATTAATAGTTTTTATGTTGGTCTTACTCGTGCGAAAACCAATCTTTTTATTGTTACAGGAAAACTTTCTGAAAAAGATATTTTTAAATCTGCACTGGAAGTTGCAAGTTTTGAAAATACGAAAAATTTTAAGCTTGAGCCAAAAATTTTGGAAAATATTTTAGAAAAAAATCTAGAAAAAATTTCTGAAGAAAATAAAATTTTGGATT
>JBOFDW010000043.1:0-3231 GCA_051647385.1 Fusobacteriaceae bacterium | reverse complement strand
AAGATGTCTATGATTGCAGGTATAGGATTATTTATTGCTCTCATTGGACTTGTTAATGCTGGTATTATTCAGTCTGGTCAAGGAACAATTGTTATGGCAGGAGATATTAGAAAGCCACACATTTTTCTTTCGCTTATTGGACTCTTGATAACTGGTGCTCTTATGCACAAAAATATCAAAGGGTCTCTTTTCTGGGGAATTATAATTACAACTATAATTGGTTTTCCTCTTGGAGTAACCAAGCTTCCAACAAGTTGGGATATTATCCCAAACTTTTCTTCAACTGCTTTTAAATTTGTTGGTATGGATCAAGTTTTAACTTCTCATATGGCACTTACAGTATTTACTTTTATGTTCGTGGCAATCTTTGACACGGTGGGAACACTTATTGGTCTTGCTGGAAAAGCAAACTTGCTCGATAAAAATGATAACTTACCTGGTGTTTCAAAAGCTTGTCTTTGTGATTCAGCTGCAACAGTTGTTGCTGGATGTTTTGGAACTTCACTTGTTGGAACTTTCGTTGAGTCTGCCGCTGGAATTATGGAAGGTGGAAAGACTGGACTTACTGCTCTGACGACTGGACTTATATTTTTGGTGGCACTATTTTTATCCCCAATATTTATAATGATTCCTCCAGCTGCAACAGCACCAGTGCTAATTATTGTTGGTCTCCTTATGGTCTCTGCTATTAAGGCGGTAAACTTTGATGACATGACAGAAGGCTTGCCAGCATTTCTGACTATTGTCATGATGCCACTTACATATAGTATCGCTAGCGGAATTGTTTTCGGAATACTTTCATACGTTATATTAAAAGTTTTCACAGGTAAAACTAAAGACGTTTCAATTGTAATGTTTATTTTGGCAGGATTATTTTTGCTAAAAATTATATTCTTGGGATTATAGGGAGGTGAATATTAGAAATTATGATAAAAGTATATAAAGGTGACATAGTACACGCACCAAAATTTGGTAGCTATGAAATTTTTCACAACGGATATATTGCTGTGCAAGATGAAAAAGTTATAGGAGCTTATGCAAACCTTCCTGATGAATTTAAAAATGAGCAACTAGTTGATTATAGTGGCAAACTTATAATTCCTGGATTTGTTGACATACATTTTCACGCTCCACAATTTGCAAACAGAGGTCTTGGTTTGGACAAAGAACTTCTGCCTTGGCTTGAGACTTATACTTTTCCTGAAGAGACAAAATATAAGAATTTGGATTATGCTAAAAAAGCTTACAGCAGACTTGTGCATGAACTCTGGAAGAAAGGTACAACTCGAGTTGTAATGTTTGGAACAATTCACCGTGAAGCAACTGAGCTCCTTATGGAAATAATGGACAAAGTTGGGATTGGTGCATTTGTCGGAAAGGTGAACATGGATAGAAATTCTCCGGGATTTTATTGCGAGACTACGCAAGAATCTCTCGACGAGACAAAAAAATTCGTGTTGAATACTAAGGACAAATATAAGAGAGTTAAACCAATTATCACTCCAAGATTTGTGCCGACATGTACGCCAGAACTTATGGATGGACTTGGAAAAATGGCAAAAGAATATAACTTAAAAGTTCAATCACACTTATCTGAGAACAGAGGTGAGATTGCATGGGTTGCTGCACTTCATCCTGAGTGTAAAAATTATGCTGAAGTTTATGACAAGTATGGACTTTTTGGTGATCAACCAACTATTCAGGCTCACTGTGTGTGGAATACTCCAGAGGAGATTGCACTCATGGCTAAGAAAAAAGTTATGGTTGCTCACTCGCCTCACTCAAATGACAATTTGGCATCTGGTATTGCACCAATAAGAAAACTTATCAAGGCTGGAATTTCTGTTGGGATTGCCTCTGATATTTCTGGTGGACACAACACTTCTATACCTGGTACTATAGTTGCTGCTGCACAAGCTGCAAAACTTCGATGGGTTTATTTGGCTGAAGAATCGAAGGACGAAATTCTTTCGACACCTGAGTGGTTCCACTTGGCAACAAAAGCTGGCGGAGAATTTTTCGGTAAAGTTGGTTCATTTGAAAAAGATTATGAATTTGATGCTTTGGTTATTGATGACACAAATATTTCTGATCTTAATCCTCGAAGTATCGAAGAGAGACTAGAGCGATATATTTATGTTGGAGACGACAGAAATATAGTCGAGCGTTTTGTGGCTGGAAAATTATTGCCAGAACCAAAACTTTAGGTCAAGAAAATTTGCTTCAAAATATTTTTAAGTTAAAAAATTTTAGAGCTAAAAATATTGGGCTAAAAAATTAGAATCAAAAATCTATAAAAAAATTCCAGTGGGAGAAAATCCTACTGGAATTTTTATTTTGTGTAGAGCTCATTATTTTTTATAAATTCAAAAACTTCTTTGACCAAAAAATTTTCAACAGATTCTCCACGCAAAATTTTTGCTCGGATTTCCGTAGAGGAAAAATCATAATAAGAATTATCTAGGTAAATAAATTTACTCGAATAATTTTTCTCAGAAATTTTTTGCTTGAATATTTTTTGTGAGCTAATATTTTTTTCTTGCAAAACTTTTTTTCTTCTTACTACAACCACATTCGCCTCATGGAAAATCTCCTCGAAATTTTTCCACTTGCAAAAATTCTGTGCTGAATCTTCTCCTATAATTTCAAAAAATTCTGCCTCTGGAAATTTTTGCTTGAACTTCATGAGCGTGTCATAAGTGTAAGATAAATTTTTGTCGGAAGTTTCAATATCACTGAGCTCGATTTTTTTGTCCAGATTTTCAAAAGTTAGCCGACACATTTTGAACCTGATATCTCCATCCAACAAAACATCTCCTCGATGTGACGCAACACCAACTGGAATTATAAAAAGTTTGTCGAGGTCAAGTTTTTCCAAAACAAGTTTTGCAATATTTTGGTGTCCAATGTGCGGCGGATTAAATGACCCACCAAAAATTCCTATCTTCATTGGCTGAATACCTCTAAAGCTTTTCGCAAATCTTCTGTGGTCTTTTGAGTCATGATTAAATTTCTGTAATCTTCGCTCTGCAAAATTCTCATGATGTCAGCCACAACTTCCAAATATTCTTTCCCTTGCTCTTTTGGCGATGCTATCATGACCACGAGATTTACACGCTCGCCCTTATCATTATAAACCAGCGGATTTTTTAGCAGAACCACAGACACCATAATTTTTTTCACTCCATCACAACGTGAGTGAGGTAGCCCAATTCCAAATCCCATATAAGT